>JAEZDW010000080.1 GCA_023417955.1 Bacteroidota bacterium | reverse complement strand
GAGCCTGATCTGCAAAGTATTTATGTGCCTTGGAGTGCCTGTATATGATTCGGACAGCCGGGCGAAATCATTAATGACCACAGATGGAATACTTATATCGCAGATCAGGAAAGAATTCGGTGATTTGTCGTATGATGATCATGGACTGAACCGTCAGTTTCTGGCTGAAACGGTTTTCGGGGACGAGGAACGCCTGCAGCGCCTAAATCAACTTGTACATCCGCGCGTCGGAGAGGATTACCAGCAATGGCTTTCTTCTCAGAACGACAAGCCTTACGTCTTGAAAGAGGCGGCGCTCCTTTTTGAGAGCGGATCATACAAATCCCTGGATAAGATCATTGTGGTATTTGCACACAATGACCTCCGGATAAGGCGAGTGATGAAACGTGATCCTCATCGATCGTATGAGCAGATTCAGGAAATCATCAGCCGTCAATGGCCTGATGACGAAAAAAGAAAACGAGCCGACTATGTCATTTACAATGACGACTCGCAACTCGTTATTCCGCAGGTCCTGGAACTTCATCACCGGTTTGTCTTGTCAATACGTTGAACCACGCAGGGTTATTCCTTGTTAAAATTTCTTACGAACTACAACATATGCGTTCATTATTATTTTTTGCTGTTCTTATTCTTTTTGTTTTTGGAATTTCAGGGTGCGGCGACGAGAAGAAGAAAACCGTTGGAAACACGCGCCAGCAAGGTCCGGTGAATGCTGACGGCTTTGTTGTTCAGGCTACTGCTATCAGCGACCATGTAGAAGTGCCAGGAACCCTGCTGCCGGCAGAACAGACAGAAATCAGAGTTGAAGTCAGTGGCCGGGTTGTCGCCCTCAATATTGAGGAAGGTAAGGTTGTCGGTAAGGGTACTTTATTGGTCAAATTATTTGATGGCGACCTCCAGGCTCAGCTTAAGAAATTACAGGTTCAACTTGAGATTGCAGTGAAAACAGAGGAACGTCAACGCGACCTCCTCGAAATAAATGGAATCAGTCAGCAGGATTATGACCTGAGTGCACTTCAGGTTGAAAACCTGCGCGCGGATATGGAGGCAGTGAGAATTGCCATTTCCAAAACGGAGATAAGAGCACCATATTCAGGGCGGCTCGGCTTGCGGCAGGTGAGTCTGGGAGCGCTGCTGAGTCCAAACGACGTCGTTACTTCGATTAGCCAGGTAGAAAGTTTGAAGCTTGAATTTTCGATACCGGAAAAATATGCCAACCAGGTTCGGTCGGGCAGCGTTGTAAACTTTCGCGTTGACGGTGGCCGCTCCAATCACATCGGACGAGTGATTGCAACGGAAAACCGTGTGGAGGCTGCAACGAGGACGCTACGGGTGCGAGCCCTGGTTGATGAAAAGCATCCGGATCTTGTGCCCGGAGTATTCGCACGCGTGCGTCTCGAACTCGGCAAAGACGCCGCGGCGTTGATGGTGCCCACGCAGGCGGTCATTCCGCAGGCACGTGGCAAGCAAATGATTCTCTATAGCGGTGACAGCGTACGATTCGTCAACGTTGAAACCGGGCTTCGCGATTCGGCTTTTGTACAAATCGTAAGTGGTGTAAAAGCAGGTGATACCGTACTGACTTCAGGTCTCATGGCCATTCGGCCTAACAGCAAGGTAAGATTGACCAATGTAAGAACAATTAGCAAGTAAGGGGCGAGTATGAATATTTCGGAATTAAGTTTAAGACGACCCGTATTAGCCTTTGTGATGAACATCATTCTCGTGTTGTTCGGAGTCATAGGCTTTACATCATTGGGGGTCCGGGACTACCCGGCGATCGATCCGCCTATCATTAACGTCAGCACTACTTACCCTGGTGCCAATGCTGATATCATTGAATCACAGATTACGGAACCACTCGAAAAGTCGGTCAACGGGATTCCGGGTATCCGCAATATCACGTCAGGTTCCAGCGTGAGCCGAAGCAGCATTACCATCGAATTTGAACTCGGTGTTGACTTGGAGGCTGCCGCCAACGATGTACGCGATAAGGTTTCACAAGCCATTCGTTCTCTTCCCGATGATCTGCCAAGTCCGCCGGTTGTATCGAAGGCAGACGCAAACTCAGGTCCGATTCTTTCAATGACGGTTCAAAGTAACACAAGAACTAATCTCGAACTCACCGAATATTGTAACAACGTTCTTGTTGAACGACTGCAAACTATTCCCGGTGTAAGTGGTATTCAGGTATGGGGGGAGAAACGCTGGGCGATGAGAATATGGATCGACCCTGCGAGGCTCAGTGCATACAACCTTACCCCGCTCGACGTTCAGGAGGCACTCAATCGTGAAAACGTCGAACTTCCTTCCGGCAAGATTGCCGGTAACAGTACAGAGTTGACTGTTCGTACGTTCGGAAGGTTGTACACGGAAGAACAATTTGGCGATGTTATCATACGATCTTCATCAGAAGGCAGTGTCCGGCTTCGCGACGTGGCACAGGTAGTACTCGGACCCGAGAACGAAGAATCGATCCTGCGGGAAAGCAATATTCCAATGGTGGGATTGGCTGTGATTCCGCTTCCCGGCGCGAACTATGTTTCCATTTCAGATGAATTTTACAAGCGCCTTGAACAAATAAGGCGAGACGTTCCGGAAGACATCAGACTCGACGTGGCGCTGGACCAAACCGTTTTCATCAAACGCTCCATTACAGAGGTTGCCGAAACGCTGATCATCGCATTCATTCTCGTAATGCTGGTGATCTACCTGTTCTTCCGTGATTATCTGATCGCTTTGCGTCCGTTGATTGACATCCCGGTCTCGCTGATAGCGACGTTCTTTTTGATGTATCTGTGTGGGTTCTCAATCAACGTACTGACTATGCTTGGTGTCGTTTTGGCAACGGGGCTTGTAGTTGACGACGGAATTGTGGTCACAGAGAACATTTATAAAAAGCTTGAGGGCGGGATGAACAAGTATCAGGCCGCACGCGATGGTGCGAAGGAAATATTCTTTGCGGTAATTTCAACTTCTGTCACGCTTGCTGTTGTATTCCTTCCTATTCTATTCCTCCAGGGATTTACCGGAAGGCTTTTTACAGAATTTGGTGTGGTTGTCGGCGGTGCGGTTTTGATTTCTGCTTTCGTGTCGCTTACGCTTACACCAGTACTTAGTGTGAAGCTTACGCGTTCCGCTCATGAGCATTCCTGGTTTTACCGTGTCACTGAGCCATTCTTTTCCGGAATGGAAAGGTCTTACGGCAATGGGTTAACGAAGTTCCTGCATCGCAGATGGATCGCTCTTGCAATCATCGTGGTGTGTTTCGGATTGACATTTTTAATCGGTACCAATATCCAGTCGGAACTCGCGCCGCTTGAAGATCGTAATCAGTTCCGCATCCAGCTCACCGGCCCGGAAGGAACTGCATATGACTATATGGATGACTATGTCAAAGACATCGTCCAGCTTGTTATGGATTCAGTACCTGAATACAGGACCGCACTTTCGGTGACCGCGCCCGGCTTCGCAGGATCCGGGTCTGTGAACATGGGATTTGTTCGCGTCACGCTGTCGGATCCGTCGGAACGAAACAGGTCGCAACAGGAGATTGTGGATATGATAAACAGCAATTTGCGGAATTACTCGCAGGGGCGCGCGTTCACGATCCAGGAGCAAACGATTCAGGTTGATCGCCGTGGTGGGTTACCGGTGCAGTTCGTAATTCAAAACAACGACTTCAACAAACTTCAGGAGGTGCTGCCGCGTTTCCTCGAAGCTGCGAACAATCACCCGACTCTTCAGCAGGTAGATTCGGACTTGAAATTCAACAAACCGGAACTTCGGGTAGAGATTAACCGCCTTAAGGCCACCCAACTTGGTGTCAGCGTTGCTGATATTTCAAGAACGCTTCAGCTTGCCTACAGTAACCTGAGATTCGGGTATTTTACAAAAGATGGAAAGCAATACCAGGTAATGGGTCAGGTTAGCAGAGCAAACCGCGATGATCCCGCTGACTTGAAGAGTCTGTTCGTCCGAACGAACTCCGGAGAACTTATTTCGATTGACAACGTCGTGACCGTGGAAGAATCAACCACGCCTCCGACATTGTATCACTTCAACCGCTTTAAGTCGGCTACAATTTCCGCAGGTCTTGCACCAGGAAAGACGCTGGGTGACGGGATTGCTGCGATGGAAGAAATCAAGGCAGAGCTTCTTGACGACACGTTTGTCACTTCGCTGGCGGGAACATCGCGCGACTATGCCGAGAGCGCGAGCAACACGGCGTTTGCATTCCTTTTGGCACTGGCACTTATTTATCTGATTCTCGCCGCGCAGTTCGAGAGCTTCAGGGATCCGCTGATCATTATGTTCACTGTACCGCTGGCCATCGCTGGTGCGATGTTGTCGCTGTGGATGTTTGGTCAGACGCTGAACATATTCTCACAGATTGGTATGATCATGCTTATTGGTCTCGTGACGAAGAATGGTATCCTTATCGTCGAGTTTGCAAACCAGAAAAGACTTGAGGGGATGTCACGACTGGACGCCGTTATTGAGGCGTCGCGCATGCGTTTGAGACCCATTCTTATGACGAGCCTTACGATGGCATTGGGTTCACTGCCCATAGCCTTATCGTTGGGTGCCGCGGCAACGAGTCGTCAACCCCTTGGAATTGTGATTGTGGGGGGAATTCTCTTTTCCCTTATCCTCACATTAATCGTTATTCCCGCCATGTACACGTTCCTGGCGAAAAAACACAGGTCAGTTTCATTTGAAGAAAAGCTCGCAGGGGCTAAACAAGAAGAAGTGTTGTATGAAGTACAGTAGTATTTTTATTTTCCTTTTTTTAATAGCCTGTACGGTAAATGCACAACGCGAAGTAACGCTGGAAGAGGTTATCGCGGTCGCGCTTGAAAAAAACTATGATATCCGCATTGCCCAAAAGACATCGGAATCGGTTAAGCTCGATGATGATTATGCATTCAACGCTTTTCTGCCCAGGGTAAACGGCACCGGTTCAATTTCGTGGACTGGCAATGACCAGGAGATCCGTCTTCAAAGTCAGGAGGGCGGCACGATTGAACGTACAGGCCCGACGGCGTCAAATAACCTGGCAGGCGCCATCCAGCTTGATTGGACCTTGTTTGATGGTTTACGCATGTTTGCCACGCGCGAGCGTGTTGCTCTTCTCGCCGAGCAGGGCGAGCTGCTTGTTAAGAACCAAATGGTGAACACCATCGCCTCGGTTACGACAAGCTACTTTGACATCGTGCGCCAGAAGCAACAATTGAGGGCGGTGCAGGAACAAATGGCAGTGAATGACGTTCGTGTCAAGCTTGCTGAACGGCGTTTTGAGGTGGGTACCGCAGCAAAGCCGGAACTACTACAGGCGCGTGTTGACTACAACGAAACGAGAGCGCTTGCCATTCAACAGGAGGCCGTAATCTCACAGCTCAAAGCGCAATTGAACGCGTCCCTGGGCATGGAACTTCCCACGGAATACGATGTTGCAGATACCATAATCCTGGATCTTGATCTCGATCGCGAGGGGCTGATTAATTCAGTTGAAAACTCAAACTTCGGACTTCAGGCAGCGCGTCAGGCTGTGAACATTTCGTCGCTCGCGGTGCGCGAACGCAGGTCGGAATACCTTCCTTTTCTGAACTTCAATGCGGCATACAGCTACTCGCGAACGGAAAACACCAAGCTGTTGAACCCATTCAGTCCTTTCTTCATTGCGAACAACGGGCTTAATTATGGATTCACCATCAACGTGCCGATTTTCAACGGCATGAACCAGCGAAGGTTGGTGCAGCAATCCAGGATAGCGCAGAATCAGCAGGAGATACTTTATCAGCAGCAGCGGGCCGAAGTAAATGTAGCTGTTCAGAATGCCTTTACGAATTACGAAAATCACCTCCGCATCCTGAAAGTTGAGGAGGAAAATATCAACCTCGCGCGCGAGAACGTTGCCATTGCTCTGGAGGTATTTCGTCGCGGTGCAGGTACCGTGCTTGAGCTTCGTACCGCACAACAAAGTCTTGCCGACGCTTATACGCGACTGATAAACGCCCGCTATCTGGCGAAGGCTGCAGAAACCGAATTGCTTCGTTTAAACGGTTCGCTTCTTCGCTGACCGTCAAATTTCTTTCAGGCAAATTGCCGATCCGTGATCGCGGAAATCTATATTGCGTGAATGATGTCATTGATCGCGCAGGCAGCGGACTTTCTTCGCAGCCAGGGCATAGTTGAGCCTGAAGTCGGTGTTATTCTCGGCACCGGGCTGGGTAACGCGTTCATCAGACATATTGAAGATTCGCAGGCAATCCCATACACCGGGATTCCGAATTTTCCGGAAGCTACCGTTGAATATCACCACGGCAAGCTTGTCTTTGGCAAGGTTCGCGGCAAACGCGTACTCGCTATGCAGGGCCGGTTCCACTACTACGAAGGATATTCCATGCAGCAGATTACGCTGCCGATACGCGTGATGAAAAAGTTGGGTATCCGCGCCTTGCTGATATCGAACGCGGCAGGCAATTTAAGGAAGGAGTGGCACAAGAGTGACTTGATGTTGATTGACGATCACATCAATCTCCTGCCGGAGAATCCGCTTCGGGGAAGAAACCTCGATGAATTGGGTCCTCGCTTTCCAGACATGAGTCAGCCCTATTCACAGGAGTTGAATGAGAGGTTAAGGCGGATTGCTTCCAAAGCAAAGGTCACATTGCGCGAAGGTGTTTACGCAAGCGTCAGTGGTCCGAACCTGGAGACACGGGCAGAGTACCGCTACCTGCAACGCATTGGCGCTGATGCGGTAGGCATGAGTACCGTGCCGGAAGTTATAGTCGCTAATCACATGGGATTACCATGCTGTGCGATGTCCGTACTTACTGATGATTGCGATCCCGACAACCTGAAACCAGTGCAGCTTCCGGAGATCATAGAAGCAGCCACAAAAGCCGAACCGTTACTCACCCGCTTGTTTCTCGATCTGATTGAAGAAATCTAGTGCGGCTTTGCGTAACAGAACGTTCGTGAAGGGAAATTTGTATATATAGTATTTCAGAACCTGATAATGACGAAGCAATCCTCTCCCACCCCGCCCGATACCTCCGGATTCGATGCAATTGAGGTAATCGGGGCAAGGGAACATAATCTCAAGAACATATCTCTTTCATTTCCGCGAAACAAGCTCGTGGTAATAACCGGCATAAGCGGCAGCGGTAAGTCGTCGCTTGCTTTTGATACGATCTATGCCGAAGGGCAGCGTCGATACATGGAAAGCTTTTCTGCCTACGCGCGAAGTTTCATTGGCAATCTTGAGCGGCCCGATGTTGATAAGATCAACGGATTGAGCCCGGTGATTTCAATTGAGCAAAAGACCACTTCACGGAATCCGCGATCTACTGTCGGAACCGTTACAGAGATATACGATTTCATGCGATTGCTTTTTGCACGCGCCGGCGAAGCGTTCTCCTACCTTACCGGCGATCGCATGGTTCGCCAGTCGGAAGATCAGATTCTCGATGCCATAATCAACACCCTGAAGGGTAAGAAACTTGTGTTGCTGGCGCCGCTGATCAAAGGACGAAAAGGTCATTATCGCGAACTTTTCCAGCAGATCCGGAAGTCAGGCTACACCCGTGTGCGTGTAGATGGTGAGTTGAAAGAAATAACAGCCAAGATGCAGGTTGACCGTTACAAGATACACGACATCGAAGTCGTGATTGACCGTATCGTCGCCGACGCAAAAGACCGCTTCAGAATCGGGCAGTCGATAAGTAAGGGCCTTCGCGAAGGAAAGGGCGTTATCATGGTGATGGAAGAAAACGGCACGATCCATCACTTCTCAAAATTCCTGATGGATCCCAGGACGGGTCTTTCCTACGATGAACCCGCTCCCAACAATTTCTCTTTCAACTCTCCTTACGGAGCATGCCCTTCATGCAACGGTCTGGGTATTATTGAAGAAATTACAGAAGAGTCAGTTATCCCTGACAAAAAGCTAAGCATCAGCCGCGGTGGTATTCTGCCACTGGGTGAGTACCGAGATATATGGATATTCAAGAAAATTGAAGCAATACTGAAGCGCAAAAAGGTTGCACTTTCGACACCGATAAAAGACATCCCGCGGGATATTATCAAAGTGCTCCTCTACGGTGAGGATGAACCGGTTTCAGTGCCATCAGTGAAGTATCCCGGCACCGAATGGAATACCAGGTTCGAGGGCATTATAAACTTTCTGCAAAAACAACGCGATGAAGGGTCCGAGTCTATCAGGAGATGGGTCGAAGACTTTACGATTTCAAAGACATGCCCTGAGTGCAATGGACTCAGGCTGAAGAAAGAATCACTCCACTTCCTGATTGACGGCAAGAATATCGGCGAATTGGCTTTGCTTGACATCGCTTCGCTCTCGCGCTGGTTTACCGGTCTCGAAAAAAGGCTCAGTGAAAAACAACGCGTCATCGGTGCAGAGGTGTTGAAGGAGATCAGAAAAAGGATTGGATTTCTCCTTGATGTAGGACTCGAGTACCTGAGTTTAAATCGCCCCATCCGAACGCTCAGTGGCGGCGAATCACAACGTATTCGCCTGGCAACCCAGATTGGAACGCAGCTCGTCGGAGTGTTGTACATTTTGGATGAACCCAGCATTGGTCTTCACGCGCGCGATAACGTTAAGCTGATTAAGGCGCTTAAAGATCTTCGCGATATCGGAAACTCGGTCGTGGTAGTTGAGCATGACAAAGACATGATGCTCGAATCTGATTACATCCTTGACATTGGTCCCGGCGCGGGAAGGCATGGTGGCCTGGTGGTTGCCCAGGGCGATCCGAAGAGTTTCCTTGCCAACAAGAGTACTACAGCAAAGTTTCTCAGTGGCGAGATATCGATCCCCTATGACCGTAAAAGGCGAAAGGGCAGTGGCGAGAAAATCAGGATCACCGGAGCACGGGGAAACAATCTAAAAAATGTCACACTTGAGATTCCGCTTGGAACGTTTACCTGTGTCACGGGTGTCTCCGGTAGTGGAAAGTCAACCCTGATACACGATACACTTTTTCCTATTCTCAACAGGCACTTCTACAATTCGAGAACAGAACCGCTATCCTTTGACAAAGTTGAAGGCCTTGACTTGATTGATAAAGTGATTGAAGTTGATCAGTCGCCGATAGGAAGGACACCACGGTCAAACCCGGCAACGTACACGGGCGTCTTCACAGATATCCGTGACCTTTTTGCGCAGCTTCCTGAATCGAAAATCAGGGGCTATAAAACCGGACGCTTTTCCTTCAATGTGAAAGGTGGTCGTTGTGAGACCTGCGAGGGAGCAGGGCTTCGCCTGATTGAAATGGAATTCCTTCCCGATGTGCACGTGCCCTGTGAGACCTGCAAAGGCAAACGCTACAATCGCGAAACACTGGAAGTTCGCTTCAAAGGAAAATCCATCAGCGATGTGCTTGATATGACTGTCGAAGAAGCGGTAGCATTTTTCGAAAATCAACCCAAGATTCTGCGCAAGATTCAAACCCTTTCAGAAGTTGGTCTGGGTTATATCTCTCTCGGTCAACACGCCACTACGTTGTCAGGCGGTGAGGCGCAACGTGTAAAGCTTGCCACCGAGCTTTCGAAACGCGATACAGGGAAAACGTTTTATATACTTGACGAACCGACAACAGGTTTACATTTCCAGGATATAGCTCACCTGCTCGACGTGCTCCAGCGCCTCGTCATCAAGGGTAATACGGTGCTCGTAATTGAGCACAACATGGATATCATTAAGTGTGCTGATTATATCGTTGACCTGGGTCCGGAAGGAGGTACCGGGGGCGGAGTTATCGTTGCAACCGGAACGCCGGAACAGGTTAGCAGGAATTCCAAAAGCTATACAGGGAAGTTTTTGAAGGCTGAGCTGAAGTGATGCACGCCAAACCCGGTTTCTTTAGTACTTTTCCGAAAAGTTAACAATGAACAGACATTACCTTTTCGGCGTCGTCTTCATCGGTCTGGGAATATTCCATTTGTCGATACGTGACTTCCTTGACGCTGCTCTATACTGTATGGCGGGGCTGGCGTTTATAGTGAATGCATCGATTTCCGAACCCAAACTCGCCGCGTATAAAAAAGTACTTGTGATTGTGACGTGGGTATTGATCATTGCATCATCTGTCCTTTTTCTTTACTTGATTCAGGAAAGATACTTCTGAAACGCGCCGGCTCTTTGCCGATAAACTCCAACGGGTGACATGGTAAACAAACACCGGCTTTACTGGTCTCTACAACTCGGTGGTTGGCTGTTTTATGCAACCATCCAGATCGTTTCCAGTTTCCTGGCGTCAGATATCCTTACGCTTAAACGTGCCGTGTTCTTCCTGGCAGAGGCATTCCTTTGTCTCATCATTACACATGCATTCAGAGAAGTCCTTAACCGCTGGAAATGGCTCGAGTTATCGGTGCCGCGATTGATCCCGGGGGTACTCGTTGCTGTATTTGTAATGGGCGTGCTGCTCTACTTCATACGGATTCCCGTGAACCTGATGCTCGGGCGCCTATTCGATCCGTTGGCTGCCTTTGACCCGCTTACCATTCTGGGTCAGTCAGCGTTATATATGATTCTCTTTTTCCTGTGGACGTTGTTTTACTTTACGTATCACTACATCGATCGGTATAACAAGTCGTTGAAGTATGAAGCATCGATGATTGAAATCGAACTTAAGAACCTTAAATCCCAACTCAATCCCCATTTCATATTCAACGCGCTCAATAGTATACGTGCCCTTGTGGATGAAAATCCGTCGAAGTCAAAACAGGCCATCAATCAGCTTTCAAACATCCTTCGAAATTCACTGGCAAGTGACAAGAAAGGATTGACCAAATTTGATGACGAACTGAAAATTGTGCGGGATTACCTGGGTCTGGAGAGTATTCGTTTTGAAGAGCGGCTGAAAACAGAGTTTCTTATTGATCCGGAGTCGTCGTTGTTTCTTGTTCCGCCTTTGATGATTCAAACGCTTGTCGAGAATGGCATAAAACATGGAATCTCAAAACTTACAGCCGGCGGAACGGTTCAGGTGAAAACCTTCGTTAATCAGGAAAAACTCCATATTCTGATCCGCAATAGCGGCCAGTTGGTTCAACCTGTGAAACGGGGCAAGGGCGGATTGGGAATAAAAAACACGGTTCAGCGCCTTAAGCTCATATACGGAGACCGGGCATCGTTTCGTATTGTAAATGAAAAGGATAATATTGTACTTACTGAATTAATAATTCCTCAAAATAAAGACAATGAGAGCTCTAATCGTGGACGATGAGCGCCTGGCGCGGAAAGAATTGATCAAACTGCTCGAAGATCACCCGATGATCGAGGTGGTAGGGGAAGCGGTCAACGCAGATGAAGCTATTCAAATGGTCAACGACCTCAATCCTGACTTGCTTTTCCTGGATATTCAAATGCCGGGAAAAACGGGATTTCAATTGCTTGAAGAGCTGGATTCCGTTCCGCTGGTCGTTTTCACTACCGCGTATGATGAGTTTGCGCTAAAAGCTTTTGAAGTAAACGCGCTCGACTATTTGCTGAAACCCATTCAGCCGGAGCGTCTGCTTGAAACGGTGGCCAAAGTCGCCGAAAAAGAACGCGCCAAGACTGCGGCAGTCCGTGGTCCCGATAAAAAGCTTGGTCTCGCTGATCAGGTTTTTGTCAAGGACGGAGATCGTTGTTGGTTTGTGAGTCTGTCGAATGTTCGTCTTTTTGAATCGGATGGCAACTACATTAAGGTGTACTTCGATAACAATCGTCCGATGATTCACAAATCATTAAATGCACTCGACGAAAAACTTGACGAACGCGCATTCTTTCGCGCCAGCAGGAAGCACATTGTTAACCTTAGCTGGGTTGAAGGAATTGAGCCGTGGTTCAACGGCGGACTTATGGTAAGGTTGAAAGGCGGCGACAAGGTTGAAGTAAGCCGCAGGCAGGCTGCCAAGTTCAAGGATATGATGAGTCTTTGACGGGCCTTAGCTTTGGACGAGGCGGATCAGCTCCTGCTGAACGTTCCAGTCTTTCGCGAGCTTCAGCATAGCTGTTGCTTCCATTTCTGTAACGTAGCCTTTGAGGTTGTTGGATTCCCAAACCATGTTAATTAGTTCCACGCGCTTCTCCTTAGGGTAGTCGCCAATAATATCATTGAGGTAAATGCGCGCGCGGTCGAAGGCGGTGATATAGTCGACTGCGATAAAATCCAAAGCCCATTGATACTCTGGGGCAGCATTTAATTCACCTGCTGTGCGATCAAGATCATTTTTCTCTGCTTCATCAAGGCCGTGATAGTAGTAGATCACAGCTTTGAGCAACATGTAAACGCGTTTTTCTTCTTCAGATTTCATGGAACGGAAAGTCAGGCTAAATTACAAAACTTGTCAGTTATTATGACTCAACGAAAAGGTCTGCGGAAATTTTATCTGCGAGCGCAAGACCGGCTGAAGTAAGAATCAGACAGGATCCTTCCATCGTAGCAAGCTTGTTGTCAATTAACGACCGGATGTACAAATGCTTGTCTGAAAACAAATCATGATCGAAATCTGTGCGGATGCGTTCGAGGTCCATGCCCCAGATGGTACGCAGGGTTGTCAGAATGTAATCGTTAATCTTTTCTTCTGTTGATAACAATTCAACTGTCGCCGGAATGTTTCCCTGTGCAATCTCGCGAATATAGAGATGGTTGTTTCGGATGTTATACTCGCGCGATCTGCGATCATACGAATGAGCTCCCGGCCCAATGCCGAGATAGGGAATCCCCTTCCAGTACGACGTATTGTGCCGCGAATAAAATCCAGGCCTGGCGAAATTGGATACCTCGTAACGTTCGTATCCGGCATGACCGAGATGTTCGAGAAGAACATTCATCTGCGCGATGGTCTCGTCGTCGCTGACCGGTGAGAGTTTTCCTCTGGCGAACCAGTTTCCAAATGCGGTCTTTTCTTCGATGGTCAACGAATAGGCGGAGATGTGCTCGGGTTTGTAGTGGATGGCTTCGTCGACCTGGCGTCGCCAGTCAGATTCCGGTACGTCGGGAATGGCGTACATGAGATCAACACTGATGTTGTCGAATCCCGCTGCCCGCGCGTCTTTGATTACCTGATGCGCAGATTCGGATGAGTGGGCGCGGTTCATAAAGCGAAGCACGCGATCATCAAACGACTGGATACCGATACTTAGGCGGTTCACTCCAAGGGCGCGGAGGTCGTTTAGTTTGGCAGGGGATGTGTCGTCCGGATTTGTTTCAAGCGTGATCTCAGCATCCCGATTCACATGGAATAGTTTGCCGACAGCATCCAGTAGCCGATCGATCTCCTGTGGCGATAGCAGTGAGGGAGTGCCGCCGCCAAAATAAATCGTTTCCACCTCTTCCTTCAGGTATTCGCGGCGGATTTCAAGTTCGCGCAGCATCATATCCAGCATTTGATCCTTAACGGACAGGTTAGTCGAAAAGTGGAAGTCGCAGTAATGACACGCTTGTTTACAAAAAGGAATATGGAAATAAAGGCCTGCCATGAACGCAGCAAACATAACGTTTTCGGATATCAATTCAGTTTCTGATATTTTTGCCTGAATTATATGAGACTACCCCGTTTACTCACATTGGCGCTGACCACCCTGATGCTGTCTCAGGTTGCATTCGCGCAGGAATTAGAATTGAAAAAAGATCTCGCTGGTGAGTGGCTGGTTAATGGGGCACAGGGTCTCACACCATTTACTTCGGATACTGAGGTTAACGTTGTTTATCTCCGGCTTTCCGTTCCTCATCCCTATGGCGAGTACCTGAAAATTTCGGGCATTGAGTCGTTTACTCTTTTTGTAAACAACCAGCTGGCTGGTGAAAGCCGCAATCTGATTCTTGATCTTGACAGTCTGAGCAAAACATACGCATCCCGAACGTTACTTATTGCTGTATATCAAAAAGATTTTAAGCCGGAAACTTTGAGTACGCAGCTGCTTTCACGAAGGTTGGTGCCGCGCGCCGAAGCGTCATTTCCAGAGACCCGTCCATCTTTTTTTCTGCGTGACTTTGGAATTCTTGCCGCTTTGTTGTTGGCGGTAATGGTGGTAGTAATTATTCGTCTCAATCCCAAGCTTGCCGGCGACTATTTTTCGCCTGTGAAAATTATCTCGTTAAGGGAAGACGAAGCGCAAATGGGAACGCGAATGGCGAGCAGTACGAATATTCTTTTTTATGTGTACAGCAGTCTGTTGCTCGGATATTTTTTCTCGCTGATTTTTCACTTTCTGCCTGCCGACTATTCGATCAGTTTGCATTTTCGTGCGCAGACATTTTGGGGAGCGATGGCGCAATGGATCAAGCTCAGCGCTGTGATATTGCTATTTCTCTTTGTGAAGATCATTCTCATTCTAAGTCTCTCGTATCTGTTTGGCATGGCAGAGATTGGAGGCCTTCACTTTCTGAATTGGGTGAGATTGATTGTTGTCTTCTTCGGCGTAGTTACATTAGCAATGTTCATCTACTTTGTTAGTCACGGATACGACGCTAACATACATGTGTTGTTGTTAAAGTTGGTTGTCTGGGCAACGGGATTGTGGATCGTTCTGCTTTTTTTGAAACTGGCGAGCAAGGTCAGTGCCTCGATGTTCCATTTATTTTCGTACATTTGTGCGACTGAATTGATACCCTTTCTCTTAATCGTGAAGGTGCTGTACAACTAGCTTGATTTGTTTACGTGTTGATATGAGTGAAATTGCTACTGACAGAATGCGGAAAGTAAAAAGTATTCTGGTAACCCAAGAAGCCCCGTCGGATACAAATTCCCCTTACCTGAAACTGGCTGAGAAGTTTAATCTCAAAATTGATTTCCGCCCTTTTATTCAGGTAGAGCCGGTTCCTGTCAAGGAGTTTCGCAAACAGAAAATCGACATCCTCAATCACACGGCAATAATTTTTACGAGCCGCAATGCTGTTGACCACTTCTTCGCGATTTGCCAGGAGCTTAAAATTGAGATGCCGCCCGAGATGAAATATTTTTGTATTTCGGAGCAGACATCAAACTACCTTCAGAAATACATTGTCATCAGGAAGCGTAAGATTTTTACGGGTCTCAAGACAGCGCAGGACCTTCTTGAGATTCTGAAGAAGCACAAGAATGAAAAGTATCTTTTCCCCTGCTCTGACATCCGCAAGAACGATATACCTGACTTCCTAAAGAACAACGGATATCAGTACACCGAGGCAGTTATTTATCATACAGTAGCTGCAGACCTGTCGGACCTGGAGGAGGTGTTCTATGATATACTGGCATTTTTCAGCCCGTCGGGAATAAACTCGTTGTTTGTAAACTTCCCGGAATTCAAACAGAACAACACCCGAATTGCTGCGTTCGGGCCAACGACGGCCCAGGCGGTTCGCGATGCAGGATTGATCCTGGACATTGAGGCACCGCTACCCAATGCGCCTTCGATGACCGGTGCTCTTGAGCTTTACATCAAGAAGGCCAACGGGATCAAGTAGACCTTTCGGCAGAATCAGACCGTTGTGTAAATCCAAGGAAATGAACGCGTTATATTTCCGTTTTGGCTCAAATAACTCGTTCATTTATTGAATTTTAGAAAGTCGCCTTTTTTATTACACTTTAATTACTTTAGTTGACAGTGTCGCAAAAAAGCACTTACTTTAAATTCTACTTTTTAATCTAAATGCTGAAAAGGACTTTTTATACCGTCATTCTGTCCCTAACCGGAACA
>JAEZDW010000065.1 GCA_023417955.1 Bacteroidota bacterium | reverse complement strand
ACGCTGACACGTCCGTGCTCACATTCCTGTCCAACCTGGCGAACCAACTGCTTTCTGCGTTCTTCGGTAAGCATCGGAATATTGATGATCACCTGCTGACCATCGTTCTGCGGATTGAGTCCGAGGTTTGCGTTCATGATGGAGCGTTCAATTTCCGGGATCATGTTTTTCTCCCAGGGCTTAACGAAGAGGGTACGTGCATCAGGCGTTGTGACCGACGCAACCTGCTGGAGCGGCGTCATTGCCCCGTAGTAGCTTACCTGAATGCCATCAAGCATGGTTGGATTAGCCTTGCCTGCGCGGATTTTCGTGAGTTCATGCGCACAGTGATTAACCGCTTTCGTCATCAGGTCGCGGGCCTCATCAAGGTATAATTCAATTTCTTCCATAAAAGGACAGTTTGTTTTCGATCAATGCAAACTTATCAACTCGCAATTAAGGTACCCGCCGGTTCGCCCTGAACGACTTTCAACAGATTACCTTTCTTGTTCATGTCAAATACAATGATAGGGAGTTTGTTTTCCATACAGAGCGTAAAGGCTGTCATGTCCATAATGTTCAGGTTCTTTTCGTACGCTTCCTGGAAGGTAAGATTCGAATAACGCACCGCATCAGGGTACTTCTCCGGATCTTTGGTATAAACACCATCAACACGTGTTCCTTTGAGAACAACATCTGCCTGAACTTCAATAGCTCTTAAGCTTGCTGTTGAGTCAGTAGTGAAATAAGGATTTCCGATTCCCGCTCCAAAAATCACGATACGACCTTTCTCAAGGTGCCGGATCGCGCGGCGTCGAATGAAGGGCTCACACACCTGCTCCATTTTTATGCCGGCCATCAGGCGCGTATACATACCGTGACGTTCAAGTGCACTCTGAAGAGCCATAGCATTGATTACTGTTGCCAGCATGCCCATATAATCGCCTTGTACCCGGTCGATTCCTAACGCTTCGGCCTGGCCTCCTCTGAATATGTTGCCGCCTCCGATTACTATGGCGATTTCTACATTGTTGTCTCTCAATGCCTTAATCTCAGCGCAATATTGTTCAAGCACATTCGGATCGATATTGGTCGATTTTGACGATCCCTGGAGTGCCTCTCCGCTTAACTTCAGTAAGATGCGTTTGTATTTCACAAAAATGGAGTTTGTTTTTTCGTTCTTGCCCGGAAATATACTAACGAACCAGCAATTGGTGCAGCATCATGTTCCGCAAAGTGGTGCAAATATGCCGAGTAAAATCCGAAGTATAAAGACGCTTTTTGATTTTAGCGCGTGATTTTCAAGGTCATCACGACGTGCAGGTGATTCTACACGAGAGAGAGACTGCTCATTGTTTCAGACGTCATGCGTAATACGACGCAATGTATTTTTTGGAATGATCTGGAAGATATTCAGCCTCTTTCAGGCAATCACTGAAATCTTTCAATTGGTGAAAGTGCGAGGAGTTCAACTTCGCGTTCGATTCTGCCGGGCAGGGCCCCTCCCGTAACAGGTAGCTGCGTTCAAGCTGCGGAAATGCATCGAACAACTCATAAAGATCGTTGCGTGAAATGTGGTAAAGTCTGCTGCGCGTCAACGCCTGTACACTGTAGCGCGACGGCTCCTGCGTGATGAATGAAGGATAAGAACAAATCAACGTGCCCGCGTATCCGAATCCTACAACAAATTTTTCTTAGTTGTTGGGAAATCTGAAACGCGGATACTTATCGTTCGAGCAGACTTCCTAACAATGAACTGCCTTCCTTGCCGCTGTTGCGTCCGTATGGGGCGAGTGCCTGAATAAGCTTGCGTATAGGCATCGACTGCAACCAAACCTTACCCGTGCCGCGAAGCGTCGCCAGGAAAATACCTTCGCCGCCGAAGATCATTGATTTTAATCCACCAGCTGCCTGCACATCAAAATCGATCTGCGGTTCGAAAGCCACAACGCACCCGGTATCCACACGGAGGGTCTCGTTGTTTAGAGTACGTTCGATTAGTGTTCCGCCTGCATGGATGAACGCTTTTCCGTCGCCTTCAAGTTTTTGCAGAATAAAACCCTCGCCGCCTACGAGCCCGGCACCAATTCTCTTGTTGAATGTGATTGACACTTTTGTGCCAAGTGCCGCGCATAAGAAGCCATCCTTTTGTACGATGAGTTGACGACCCGACATCGTACTGAGATCAACTGGTATGATCGTTCCCGGATAAGGGGCAGAAAAACCTACCCGTGCTTTGCGGTTACCGCGATTCGTGAAGTGGGTCATGAACAGCGATTCGCCCGTCAGAATGCGTGAACCGGCAGAAAGCAACTTGTCGAACAGACCCTGGTTTGCCTGTGATCCATCGCCCATTTTGGTCTCGAACGCAATCCCTTCATCCATAAAAAGCATGGCGCCGGCTTCAGCGATAACAGTTTCCATCGGATCGAGTTCAATTTCTACAATCTGGATGTCGTCGCCTTTGATTTCGTAATCAATGTCGTGAGAGCGATTCATATGCAGGGGTTTTAAGGTGGAATTGCTTTGTCAAAAATAGAGGAATTTTATTCGGATACACCGACGGCGCGGCACATATCAGCGTATCAAAAAAGGCCTTGCGGCCTTCAATTGATTTCTACTTTCCTTTGCCCTTTTTCCGTTTGGGTTGCTTCATATCGTCATAATCCTCACGTTCTGCCAACTTCTTATCGTCGACGTTTTCATTGAGAAATTCATTGATCTTCTCAATGTTCATATTGGATCGGATTTCTCCGAACTGATCGATGGAGATGTCGAAACCGCTCAGTTCCTTGTGGACCTTGGGCTTCGGCTTTGGCTTGTTCTTCTTGTCTTTTTTTTCCATAACTCCATGTTTTCGGCACCGCCTACTATCTTATTCGTAAAATCGGTAAAATAGTTATGCCACTTTCACTTTTAAATTCTGAAGAGCATAGGCAATTCGCTCCACAACCTCCTGAGGACCAATTATTTCCATAATCATCATCAGATCTGGACCACCGCCGGCCCCCGTGAGCGCCAGACGAAGTGCCTGGAGAATCTTGCCGGTACCCACACCCTCGCCTGCAGCGGCCTGATCGAGCAGTTCTTTTGCTTCTGCGGCACTAAGCGAGGTTCGACCGTCGACGGTCTTCTCAAATGCAACGAGCACCTTCTTCGCGTCTTCATTCCATTTCTTGTTTACGACGCCTTCGTCAAATGCTTCAGGGCGCTTGAAGAAGAACTTGCCCTGCTCCCACAAATCTTGCGGAAACGTAATACGTTCACGCATAATGCCGACTATCTTGAGTGCCTTTTCCCTGGTACACGATATGTTTTGTTTTTCAAGGGAGCTTAGAAGAAATTCTGCCAACGTCTCTTCTGACTTGTTCCTCAGATAATGTTGGTTGAACCACTGCGCCTTAAGGACGTCAAAGCGCGCTCCTGCTTTGTTAATTCGTTCAATTGAAAACTCATTGATAAGTTCATCAAGCGTGAACAACTCACGATCATTGCCGGGGTTCCAGCCTAACAACGCCAGGAAGTTGATTAATGCCTCAGGAAGGTATCCTGCTTCGCGATAGCCCACCGAAACTTCGCCACTTTCTTCGGTCCACGTGAGCGGGAAAATAGGAAATCCGAAACGTACCGCATCGCGTTTGCTGAGCTTGCCGTTTCCATCGGGTTTAAGCAGGAGTGGAAGATGCGCGAACTGTGGCATCTCAGCTTCCCATCCCAGGAATCTGTAAAGCAGCACATGCAACGGTGCGGACGGGAGCCACTCTTCGCCGCGGATAACGTGCGAAATTTTCATGAGGTAATCATCAACAACGTTCGCAAGGTGGTAAGTAGGCATACCATCGCCTTTCAAGAGAACCTTGTCGTCGATTTGTGAGGAATGGATATTCACCCAGCCGCGGATGAGATCCTGGAAACGAACTTCATCCTTACGGGGCACTTTCAAGCGGATCACGTACGGAGTTCCGGCATCCAGCAGGCTCCTGACTTCGGATTCCGGCAGCGTCAGCGAGTTGCGCATCTGCATGCGCGTAATGCTGTTGTATTGGGGCGAGACGACGCCTGCAGATTCAAGGCGTTTGCGCATTGCGTCCTCTTCTTCTTTTGTATCAAACGCGTAATAGGCGTGTCCCTGCTCCACAAGCTGGAGTGCATACTTGCGGTAGATATCTTTCCGTTCCGACTGACGATAAGGCGCGTGCGGTCCACCTATGCCGATGCCTTCGTCGATTGTTATTCCAAGCCAGGACAACGCTTCAATGATATACTGCTCGGCGCCGGGCACAAAGCGCGACTGGTCAGTGTCTTCAATACGCAAAATCATTGTTCCTCCAAGCTTTCGCGCAAGGAGGAAGTTGTAAAGGGCAGTTCGCACTCCGCCAATATGTAGTGCTCCGGTTGGGCTGGGTGCGAAACGAACACGAACTTCTCTCATCAAAATCTGGGTTTCCAGCCGGCAGCATGCCCGGCAGGGTTGTAGTTTTCAGGACTGCAAAGGTAACCGATCCTTTAGATAATCGATAACGGATTTGATTAGTTGCGTTTACAATCCCGGGTGCAAACCATTTCGACGCAAAAAGTAGTCGGCGGAATATCGCGCTATTCGTAAACGCTTTTTACCTTGCGAACCCGCGACGGGGCCTGAAAGCCGCCGGCCCGCTTTTAATTTGAAACCAGTATGACCGAAGAGAAGAGTCTTAATTTTTTGGAAGAGATCGTAGAAAGCGATCTGGCTGCCGGCAAGTATAAATCAATAATTACGCGCTTTCCGCCGGAACCCAACGGTTACCTACACATGGGCCACGCCAAGAGCATCTGTCTGAACTTCGGGTTGGCGCGAAAGTACAATGGCAAGACCAACCTGCGCTTTGACGATACCAACCCCGTTACCGAACAGACCGAGTACGTGGAATCCATCAAGGCGGATGTGCGCTGGCTGGGATTCGAATGGGCTCAGGAACTGTATGCATCCGATTACTTTGGCAACCTTTATGAATTTGCCGTGAAACTCATCCGCAAGGGGCTGGCATATGTTGACGACAGCACGTCGGAAGAAATCGCTGCGCAAAAAGGCACACCGACTCAACCGGGAACAGATAGTCCATACCGGAATCGCTCTATTGAAGAAAACCTGCGTCTCTTTCAGGAAATGAAAGCGGGCAAATACCGCGACGGTGAAAAGGTGTTGCGGGCTAAGATCGACATGGCTCATCCCAACATGCATATGCGCGATCCGATCATGTATCGCATCAAACATGCGCACCATCACCGTACAGGGGATACGTGGTGTATCTATCCGATGTACGACTTTGCGCATGGACAAAGCGATGCTATCGAGAATATCACACACAGCATTTGTACGCTGGAGTTTATTCCTCACCGTGAGCTGTATGACTGGTTCATAGAAAAACTGGAGATATATCCTTCGCGCCAGTATGAATTTGCGCGCCTCAACATGACCTATACGGTGATGAGCAAGCGCAAGCTGTTGCAATTGGTCAACGAGGGTCACGTCAGCGGATGGGACGATCCCCGTATGCCGACGCTCAGCGGTGTACGCCGGAGGGGCTATACGCCTGAAAGTATCCGCGAGTTTTGTGACAAAATCGGCGTGGCAAAACGCGAGAATCTCATCGATGTAGGTTTGCTTGAATTTTGCGTTCGCGAACACCTTAACAAGATATCCCTTAGAAGGATGGTGGTGTTTGAACCACTAAAAGTTGTGCTTACAAACTACCCCGAAGACAAAAGCGAATTACTCGAATCCGAAAACAATCCGGAGGATCCGGAGAGCGGGAAACGAAGCGTCCCTTTTGGAAGAGAAATCTATATCGAAAGGGAGGACTTCATGGAAAATCCTCCGAAGAAATTCTTCCGCCTGGCGCCCGGGCAGATGGTTCGTCTCAAGAGCGCGTACATCATCCGTTGTGATGAAGTCATCCACGACGATTCCGGCAACATAACGGAACTGCGTTGCGAATACATTCCTGAAAGCAGGAGCGGTTCCGATACATCGGGTATTAATGTGAAGGGAACCCTGCATTGGGTGAGCGCAGAACACGGCGTAACGGTCGAAGTTCGTCAGTATGACCGATTATTTAAAGTTGAAGACCTCGGTGATGCGGAAGGCGATTTCAGGGACTACCTGAATCCGGACTCGCTAAAGGTGATGACTGATGTTATTGCTGAACCCGCTTTATTGGAAGCAAAGGAGGGAGACCGTTTTCAATTCTTGCGCAAAGGGTACTTCTGCCTTGATCGTGACTCAAATTCATCGCGCCTTGTTTTCAACAGAACGGTTACGCTTCGCGACATGTGGAGCAAGGAAACGAAAAGGGGGTAGCATTCAGGACAGCAGATCGCGAAGCATCTGTTTTGCAATTCGCACGTGAAACCGGAAGTTGAGCACCGCGATAACGTGTATCGCAACCGTGAAGAGGAGCAGCGCCGAAGAAGTGCCTGCCTTTCCATAGCCAGCGTAAAAAACTATCGCAAGAAGCGGCAGCACTAACGACCAGAACGACAGCAATATTTTCGTCGCCGGAAACATTGCGTAGTCGACAAACACGAGCGATCCCTTCGAACTGGATTCTATGCGACCGTTGACCACCGGCACGAAGAACTGCTGACGACGCGTCCGCAACGTAAGCTGAAATTTGTCGTCTTTGAGCCATCCGTCAATCAGTCGTGGAACACCGGCAATCGTCACCTGCCTGCCAATCACGGCTTCAAGCCGAGACGACACAAGTTCGAATTCATGCGGTAGCACGTGGGTTTCGGTCTCCTCGGGATACAGGCGCATCAAACACTGGCGATACAGGAGATTTCAACGTTGACTCCTTTCGGTAGCCTGGCAACTTCTACCGTTTCGCGGGCAGGAGGATCCGCTTGAAAATACTGGCCGTAAATCTCGTTCACCTTAGGGAAATTGTTCATATCCTGAAGGAAAATGGAGCACTTTATCACGTTCGCGAAGTCCGTGCCCGCTGCCGCAAGAATCGCCTGAAGGTTCTTCATCACCTGCTTTGTTTCATCCTCTATTGATGAAGTGACTAAATCGCCTGACGCGGGTTCAATTGCAATTTGTCCACTGACAAACAAAAGATCCCCGGATTGAACAGCCTGACTGTACGGACCGATGGGTGCCGGTGCATCAGCGGTGTAAATGATTTTCTTAGCCATATGTGAGAATTATTGTGATCCGTGTTATGTTTAGGTCGCCGACATCACAGTAGCGACGCCAGCCGTTCACAAAAATGAAAATATTAATTACCGGAAACGAAAAAAATTTTCAGGAATGGTCCGCAGTTTTGTCCGGTATTCATGACATCAATTATCAAAGGGAGCGTCCGACAGCATTGGAGCAATTGCGGGATGAAGATTTGGTGATTGATTTTCACGATGCCACAGAAACGTCTTCGACAATCGAGATCTACAACAAGTTAGCAGTACCTGTGTTTCTGAATACGGTATTCGGGACACTGGCTGCAGTCCGCAAGGCCAATCAAATCACGCGACCTGGTATTTACGGGTTTAACGGACTCACAGGCTTTTTCAATGGCTGCATCGAAGCCGTGATCCCCGGGGAAGAGCAACCTGCTTCTCTTCAGCGCGCTGGCAAAGACTTAGGTATTGACGTTGTTACAGTTAAAGATCAGGTTGGAATGGTAACGCCCAGGGTGGTGTGCATGATCATCAACGAAGCATATCACACGGCTGAAGAGGGCACAGCTTCCCGTCAGGACATAGACCTTGCCATGAAACTCGGGGCAAACTATCCTTTCGGCCCATTTGAGTGGTGTGAGAAAATCGGAATTCATCAGGTATGCCGGCTCATGCACGCGATCTATGAGTCGACAGGTAACGATCGTTACAAAGTCTGTCCGTTGTTGGAAAAAGAGGCGGTAATCTAA
>JAEZDW010000057.1 GCA_023417955.1 Bacteroidota bacterium | reverse complement strand
CCTTCAAAGCTACACCGCGGCATTTGCCGTGTTCGGCTATCAGAAGGAAGGTCAGACAAAAGAAGACTGGTTCCGTAACGAAATCATGCGCTTTTATGGTCAGCCAGCTCCGGACGGATATGAATTCCATTTGAAACAGGGCCCGCTGAAAAACATCACCGAGAAATACCATCACGACAACTTCTTCTGGCAGCAAATTGTAGATCATCCAAACTACGATGAGTTCTGGCAGAAGCGGAGCATACTTCCACATCTCCGAAATATCAAACATGCTGTGCTTACCGTTGGCGGATGGTTCGATGCTGAAGATCTTTATGGTCCGCTGAATATTTACAAGACCATTGAACGGCATAATCCTGCGGCGATGAATACTATCGTCATGGGGCCCTGGGCACATGGTGACTGGGCACGTACCGGTGTGCAAAGCATCCATAACCACATTTACTTTGGTGACAGCATTTCTACTTACTTTCAACGCGAAGTTGAGCGCAAGTTCTTTGCCTATCACCTGAAGGGTGAGGCTAATCCCTCGCTGCCTGAAGCATTGATGTTTGATACGGGTACGAAGGAGTGGCGCTCGTTTGACGCATGGCCACCCCGCGACGTTCCGCGTCTCAAGTTGTACTTTGGTGAAGGGGGACGCCTGTCGATCAATAAACCACTCGATGAACAGGCTACTTTCTCCTATGTGAGCGATCCTGCCAAACCCGTGCCTTACACGTCACAAACCGAGGGTCTTACCTTTACACCACGAAGGTTTATGACGGACGACCAACGCCACGCGGCACGCCGACCTGATGTGATTACTTTTGAAACAGAAGTCCTTACGGAAGACGTGACCGTTGCCGGTGAAATACTTGCGAAACTTAAAGTGTCCATGACCGGCACCGATGCAGATTTTATCGTAAAACTGATCGACGTCTATCCGGATAATCATCCTAACTATGAGCACAATCCAAAAAACATAGTGATGGGTGGCTATCAGCAGCTAGTGCGGAGCGAAGTATTTCGAGGCAGATTCCGTAACAGCTTTGAGAAACCTGAGCCGTTTACGCCGGGAAAAACTACGGATGTGAACTTCCCTTTGCAAGATATCTTGCATAAGTTCAAGAAGGGTCACCGTATGATGATTCAAATCCACAGCACGTGGTTCCCTTACATTGACCGCAATCCGCAGAAGTACGTCGACAATATTTTCAAGGCGAACGAGGAAGACTTCATCAAGTCAACGATCACTGTTCATGGTAACTCTGTAATCGAAGCAGGAGGAGCCCAGAATATGAACACGCGTATCGACCTGAAGAAATAGACTATTTCTTTGCTTCGCCCAGTATGTTAAAAGAGTAAACGTAGAAGTCGGGATCGACAATAATTGCCGGCTCGGAAACTTCTAGCGTCGTCTGCGAAAACTGGGTTGTTGGCCGTATTGTCTGCGGCGAACCGTTAACCAGTATGGTGACAGGCATGTCAAAGCTTTCGATGCAGTTTACCCACCGGTGTGAGAGCACATTTCCTTTTACACGGTATTCGAGTACAGGGATTCGCTTGTCACGCAGGTACTGATCAAAAAACGCATCGAGTTTCAACCCGGTTTTTTCTGCGATGTACTTCTCGACTTTTGCAGAGGTAACGATGCTGTGATAGAAGTCGCGGTTAAGACCGCGCAACACCTCACGCCACTTTACATTGTCGTTCACGATCTGGCGAAGTGTGTGCAGCATGTTGTGCCCCTTGTAGTACATATCACCCGAACCGCGTTTGTTTACTCCGTATGTACCAATTATCGGTTTATCATTTTGAATATTTCCCCGCAGCCCGCGTGTATATGTGGCACCCGCCTCAGTGCCATAATGAAATTCAGTGAACAGGCTTTCGGAGTAGCTGGTGAAGCCTTCGTGCACCCACATATCGGCGATGTCTTCGGTAGTGATGTTGTTGCCGAACCATTCGTGACCGGACTCATGAACAATGATGAAATCCCATTTTAGACCTTCGCCGGTTCCACTGAGATCTGCACCGCGATACCCCATCTTGTAATCATTACCATACGTCACGCTGCTTTGATGCTCCATACCGAGGTAGGGGACTTCTACAAGCTTGTAACTGTCTTCGTAGAAAGGGTACGGCCCAAACCAGTGTTCCAGCGCCTGAACTGTTCGGACGGCATCTTTGAAATGAGTTTTGGCGCGCTCGAGATTATCCCGGAGCACCCAGTACTGCATATCGAGCTGGCCCTTTTCGCCCGCATATTTTTCGGAGAAATTCACATAGTCACCAACGCTAAGGTTTACCGCGTATGAATTGATAGGATTAACGACTTCCCAGGTGAACGTTTTGGTTTTGTTGCGTTCGGTTTTTTGGCTCTTAAGGCGCCCGTTTGAAACAGCGACAAGCCCCGACGGAACGTTTAGGCGTATAATCATGCCGTTATCGGGCTCGTCGTACTGGTGATCCTTGCATGGCCACCATACACTTGCCCCGAGTCCCTGGTTTGCGTTTGCGATGAAGTGTTTTCCATTGGGGTCTTTCTTCCAGGTGATTCCACCATCCCAGGGAGGCATTCTCGCGACGCGTGGCTTCCCGGAAAATTCAATCGACACTTCATTCACTGCACCTGTAGTTTGTGTCTTGGTCAGCTTAATAAAATGTGCTGCTCCGTCACGCTGAACAACAAGTTCCTTTCCATCCTGTGTAGCGCGATCAATGACCATTGGTTGTTGCAGGTCTACCTGCATTACGTCGCCTCCGGATAATACCTTATATCGAATGACATTGGTTCCTTTTATTGTCTGTGTTTCCGGGTCAATTACGACCGAGAGCTCATACTTAACCACGTCCCACCATGCGCGCTGCGGTGTAACCGACCCTCTGAGGGTATCCGCGCGCGTCAGTTGAGGCTCAGTGTGGTGTTGTGCAATGGTTGCGGGAGAAGCAAGAAACAGAACAGCGCAAAGTACGCTCAGTCGTGCGATAGTCATAGCAATCAGGTTAATTAGCGAAAGATAATCACAACTCCCTGTACGTACATCAACACGGATGACCAAAAGCATTTAGGAATTTCAAACGGTCCGCGAACCTGATATCAGGCCCAACGCACTATTACCGGTACGCCAGCGCCATGATTGCCGAGGATGCCTTTAACCTGGCCTCGTTCAAAGCAGGTTCATTCAATTGGAACTTCAGGGTATTGTCATCAGCAATAAGGAAACTGACACCTGCACCTTTTTTTACAAGGCCATCGCGTTCGGTTACCACCAACACCGGCTTCCCTTTAAAGTGCGCGACAAAATCATCAGTGGCGCCACTTTTCATGTCGCTGATAAATACCATGTGCACGCGGGAAACATCGGTCACCGCTTTTGCTTCTACGACTTTTATTGTTTGTGTTCCGGCTTTACGTCCCGCAACGGCGGTCTGCATCTCCTGAAGAAGTTTCTGGTTTCCAACGACTGCTATCACGAAGTCGCCTTCGCGGGCATCCTGCGGCCATTCAATGTACTTGGTGAAGCTGTACAGGAATACACTGTATGTTTTGTAGTTCGTCGTTTGCGCGTGCAGTGACCCTGCTAATAATAACAGGTTAAGCACAATGGCAACGACACGTATCGGGAATTTCATTTTCATATCAAATTATTTTGAGAGGGGCAGGGTATAGGCAATTCGCAAACACAACTCGCGGCTTCTTCCGCTTACGGGTGCAAAATCACCATTATATGCCTGAGGCATAACAGGCTTTTCATTGAGGATATCGTAAGCGCCTATGCTCGCCGTCAATCCTGGTGTAAAAAGGTTAGTATACGTCAGGTTCGCATTGAGCAACGTGTAGGGCGCGAAACGCGAGACAGCGGGAGTCCCCTCTTCATCGAGATGATCATAGGCAAAGCGTTCACTGAAGTAGTTTGCAGTGAGATTAATACTGAGGTCGGTGGTTATGTTGTAACCGGTGATAACTGATAATTTCTGTTGGGGGAACGCGATGAACAGTGCATTATTTCCCGGTACGGCGTAACGATCTACGGTACTGCTTCCTGCCTTGTAGAAGGAGTAATTCGCTTCTAAAGACCACGACGATTTTCTGAAAGCATAAACAATCTCAAGACCGTGTGTTCCGAAGCGTTCGTTGTTCACGTAACCCTGTAGCAATTCACCACCACCCAGGTCGACGTTGGTGAAGACGATGATGTCTTTTGTCTTGATTTGGTACCCGTTAATACTCAAAAGCATGTCAGGTGTAAGCTGGAAACCGGTTTCGAGTTCTAGTACCATCGAGCGTTCCGGTTTCAGGCCGGTGCTGATGTTTATGTTGTCGATACCAGGAGCGCGATAGGAACCGCTTGCCAATGCCTTGAAGTGAAAGTTGCCAAAGCGTTTCGTTAACGCGAGTCGCGGGACGAATGCCGCGCCGAACGCGTTGTGCTTGTCGACGCGGAACCCACCTGTGATGTTGACAAAAGGATGCTTTATCAAAGCCTGCGCATAAAATGAATAGAGGTGGAACGAGACGTCCTGTTTTCCCTGAAAATATTCCTCATCTGTTCTCGCTTTCGCGTAATCCTGGAATACTTCAGTTCCGGCAATCAGGTTCGTGCGTCTGGATACGTCATAGGAAGCGAACACACCTCCTTTAATGCGCCGTGCCATGTGATCGAAGTATTCGGAACCATCTTCCAGGTAGAACTGGCGCCATGGGCGCTGCCTTGTATAATTAACAAATGGTGTTATCGTCAGCTTTTGATTTACGTTAAAGTCGTTTCGTGCCGAGAAGTAGACACTTGTAAATTGGGTGCTCAGTACAGGATCACCCGTTTCATAGTTTTCAAACATACCCCGTACGGAAAGTCCGCCACTGCGAATGCCAGCTGTAAAAAGCGTGGTTTTGGTTTCAGTGTAGTCCGAAAGGTTAGCGCGATCTTCTTCTTCGTACAGATCCTGATAATCCTGATCACTGAGTATCGCTTTTCCCAACGACAAGGCGGCGTCGATGACTGTATTCTTCGAAATCTCTTTTGATCCGCCGACCTGAAAGTTTGTTCGGCCGTAGGTTTCCGGTAGTGCGCCGTAGGTCATTGCTGCATGCAGACCGTTGTTTTCTGTGGAACTGCGCGTGATGATGTTGATCACGCCATATTCGGCGGTCCCGCCATATATTGCAGAACCCGGACCGCGGATAATTTCAATGCGATGAATAAGGTCGATGGGGAACCGGTTGAAGAACGCGACGTTCTGGTACATTAGTTCGTTGAGTTCGTGACCGTCAAGCATGATAAGGATCTTTCCTTCGAGAGACCACGCACCTCGCAGAGCGATACCGGTAACAAAACTTACATCAGCGCCGAAGTCAAAACCCGGTACGAGCCGGAGTACGTCGATAAGGTCGCGGGCGCCGGAGCGTTGAATGTCATCGCGCGTCACAACGGACACAATACTCGGGGTTTCCCGCGAGGCCAGTGCTTTCTTTGACGCGGCGCCAACTGTTTCATTGAGTTTCTTCTGCAGCTCCGAGGCTTCGGTAACTGCGCTGAGGTTCATCAGGTCCATCAGGTCTGTCGTGTCCTGGTCCTGGGCCGTTGCCCCTACGCTGGCTAAGAGCAGCAGGGAAGCTAAAAAATGTTTCATATCAGGTTTGTAGGAACCCTAAAAGTAGCCATTCCAACGGTTGCCCGATACGCAGGAATTTCGAAATTCTTACACAGGCGTTTAAAGAAGCGGTTTTGACCAGGTTGGATGGCTGGTGCATTGATACAAAATACTTACGTTCTGGATTTGATGATGGGTTCTTCAGAAAATAAAAACCGCCACGCAAGAATGCTGTGGCGGTTAAAGTCGGGGTACCAGGATTCGAACCTGGGACCCCCTGG
>JAEZDW010000492.1 GCA_023417955.1 Bacteroidota bacterium | reverse complement strand
TACGGTGCTTACTGCCCAATCAAACTTGCCACGGATCAGCGTCAAAGGCAACAGCTTTGTCACCCCTGAAGGCAAGTCGATTGTCTTCCGTGGACTGAACACCAGCGATCCCGACAGACTGGAGAGTTCCGGCCACTGGAACGAAGGATACTTCCGCGAAATGAAAAGCTGGGGCGCGAACATCGTGAGGTTTCCCGTGCATCCGTCGGCATGGCGGAAACGCGGCCAGGATGAATACCTGAAACTACTTGACAAGGGTATCGAACTAGCGACTGCGCATGATATGCACGTCATTATCGACTGGCACAGCATCGGTAACCTGAAGGAGGAGCGTTATCAAAATCCCATGTACAACACAACGTGGGATGAAACGCTGGCGTTCTGGCAAACCGTCGCGAAGCATTACAAAGGCAACACTACAGTAGCGTTTCTTGAACTGTTCAACGAACCAACAGTCAGTGACAACCGGTTCGGTAACTGCACGTGGAGTGAATGGAAAGACATGATGGAAAAACTCATCACCGCTATACGCGAAACCGGCAGCACGGCTATTCCCCTTGTCGCGGGTTTCAACTGGGCATACGATCTTCGTGATGTTGCCAAAAATCCAATCAACGCAGAGGGTATCGGTTATGTGAGTCACCCCTACCCCCAAAAGCGCAACAAACCCTGGGAGAAACAGTGGACGAAAGACTGGGGCTACGTCGCTAAAAAATATCCGTTGATTCTAACCGAGATCGGCTTCTGCGGTCCTGACGACAAAGGTGCGCACGTTCCCGTTATCAGCGACGAAAGCTACGGCGATGCCATCACTGCCTACACCAAAGAACGTGGAATCTCATGGGTAGTCTGGGTCTTCGATCCAAACTGGTCGCCCATGCTTTTTTCGGATTGGGAGTTTACACCTACAAGGCAAGGCAGGTATTTTAAGAAGGCCCTAAGCGGAAAGTAATTTTCTTAGGCAATTATAATTCCAAATCCGTATTCGCTTCCTTCAAATCAAGTTCCTGAATCCAGACGTTTCGATACAACACATCGTGGCCTTCGGCCTGGAGTTTCAGTCCCCCCGGAGTATCAGTGATGCCTTTACCACCATCGTTGCCTCCATCAATGCCGGAATTGGGACCACCCCATACCTGCTGGATGACTTGATTCGTGTGCACTTTCTCTCCGTTAAAGTATACTGTCACCATCGCCTTCTCAACAAGCTTACCGTCTTTGAATCGCGCGGCACGGAAAATGACATCGTACGCATTCCACTTGCCAAGACCGTTATACGCAAAGTAGGGTGACTTACTTTCATTGATTACCGCGCCCATACCGTGCGTGGTACTGTCGCCATCGAGGACCTGGATCTCATATCTGTTTTGTAAATACACACCACTGTTTCCACCGGGATTGGCAATCAGAAATTCAACGTGTGCCCGAAAGTCGCGGAACTCTTTCTTTGTTACGATGTCAGCGGCACCATATAGTCCGCCGGCACCGGCAGGATCGTTTGAACTGACAACCGTTCCCTTACCTGCCGGATCTTTAACAACTTCCCATTTGATAGGCAGCGACGCCTTCAAACGCGGACCGTTCCAGTAGGTCTACTTTTCATCAAGCATCTTGCGCGTACCATCGAAATACATTTCCGCACCTTTCGGTGGTTTGGCGCCAACGCCAATATTCTTCTGCGCCACCGCAGTAATTGCAACACAAACTGCAATGAAGAATATTGATACTGATAGTATACTTTTCATAAATCAGATCTTATAAGCCTGCCGCCCAAGTAACTTCCACTCTCCGCCAACACGTGTCCATACTAACATCACACCCAGATTCACCGTACCAGGATCCTTACCCTTGTCGTGTGTTTTCCCGGACAGCTTATGCCTTACAATTGCAACGTCGCCGGAAATTTGAACCGTCTGGTCAGACAAAGTTATCGATGTGAAGTCGGACTCCTTCGAAATTAATGCCTGCATGAAAGCTTTTTGATCTTCGATCTTGCCGCTGGAATGCCCATAGCTCAGGTTCGGATGCGTAATCTTTTCAAGACCTTCTTTGTCGGGGTCGACCAGAACCTTACGCAGCGACTCGACAGCGGTTGCTACTTCTTTTTCAGCAGCGGACTGTGCAAAGGTTGCAGATGCCATGATTAGAAAAACAAATAGGGTGATACAGATTCTCATAATGGAGCGAAGGTTTGGAAGTTGCAGGTTTAAAGTTTCAGGTTCCAGGTTCCACGTTTCAGGTTCCAGGTTTCAGGTGCAAAGTCAAAAGATTAAAGTACAGTGACTCGGATAATGAGCGTTGCGGCGCGGATGAGGCGAGCGCAACGCTCATTACAGAGATACGGAATTTTCACCGTTTTCGAAAATGAAACAAGGGTATTCGGCAGCTTACTTGTCCAGCTTGACGCGTTCGAGGCTTGGCACCAGAAAATGGTGGATAGCAAACGCAACAAGGTATGCAAAAGCACAAATAGCGAACAGGATCGCGTAACCGGCAGTAATGTTTCCAGCTTCCTTAAACTGGTCGAGCATCTTACCACAATAGATTGGGAAGTACATTCCACCGAGAGCCCCGGCGAGTCCCCCCATACCAATTACAGAGGCAACAGCATACTTCGGAAACATATCTGAAACCGTCGTGAACAGGTTTGCCGACCATGCCTGGTGTGCAGACCCGGCAAGGGAAATAAGAAGTACGGCTGTCCAATCGCTGACAGACGTTACTGCAAAGATGGGTAACACGCAGATGGCAAAGAGAAGCATGCCGGTCTTCCGTGCACGCGTAATGCTCCAGCCGCGTTGATTCAGGTAACCTGTAAACCAACCCCCTATTATACTCAGCACCGTGATAACAGAGTAGATTGTGACCAGATGTATCCAGCTTTCCTTAATGTGTAGCCCGCGCGTTGCGGAAAAATAATCCGGGAGCCAGATCAGGAAGAACCACCAAACGGGATCAGTAATAAACTTGGCAGTGATGAATGACCAGGTTTGCCGATACCCGAGTAATTTCAACCACGATACTTTTTTGCCCGCGTCAGCTGCGTCTTCGGTGTCACTGTTTATCAGGCGATACTCAGCCTCGCTGAGTCTTTTTATTTTTTCGGGGACATCGTAAAAGGGAATCCACAATAACAGCCAGAGAAATCCTACGACACCTGCGGCGATGAATGCCATCTGCCATCCGTATGTGAGCGCAATCCACGGCACGACGGCAGGTGCGAGAATAGCCCCTACGTTGGTACCCGAATTAAAAATGCTCGTTGCCAGAGCGCGCTCGCGTTTAGGGAACCACAACGCCGTTGCTTTTATCGCTGACGGAAAATTCCCGCCTTCACCCAATCCCAATGATATCCTTGCCATCACGAAACCGCGGACGGTTGACACAAGTCCGTGACTTAACGCGGCAACACTCCACGCGGCAATCGATACGGCGTAACCTATCTTCGTTCCATATCGGTCAACAAACCATCCAAAGAACAGCAATCCGATTCCATATGCACCCTGAAACGCTGAGTTGACAATCCCATATTCCTCGTTCGTCCAGCCAAGTTCCACATCGAGAATGGGCTTGATCAACGCGAGGATTTGGCGGTCAACATAGTTTATGGTGGTGGCGAAGAAAAGTAAGGCACAAATTACCCAACGGTAGTTTGTGATCTTATTGGCGGTTTGCGCAGTTTCCACAATATTGTCTGGTTAGTTGGTGTTTCAGTTCTGGTGCTTTCTTACAGCTAAAGACGAAAAAGGAATGGTAACACCCTAACAAACGCGCAGGAATCCTCTGAAGCGAGTTGTACATTCACGCGGTAGGCCAGGGACGGTCATTGATAAATTTTTCCGTAAACTGCATTTCCGAAAGCAATAAAAGTCCGTATATTGTGCAATCGATTGCGCAATATACGCGTTTTACCCATATGTCAAACACTTTTTTAAAAATTCATCCCGACGACAACGTGCTCGTCGCCCTCACTGATCTTCCCGCCGGAACTGAAATCCGCTATAACGGAACGACCTTCTCTCTCACCCACGACGTGCCCGCAAAACATAAATTCGTCATCAATGATATGGAACCCAACTCCAGTATCATTATGTACGGCATCCTCGTAGGAAAGGCAGTAAGCGCCATACCAAAAGGAAGCGCCATCAGCACGCAAAACGTCAAACATGAAGCCTCATCCTTTGGCGAAGGTAAATCAACTTTTGAATGGAAGGCACCAGATGTCTCCCGCTGGAAAAACCGAACGTTCAATGGCTATCACCGCGCGGATGGCCAGGTTGGAACTGCCAATCACTGGCTTGTCGTCCCGCTGGTGTTTTGCGAAAACAGAAATATCGACGTACTCCGGAACGCATTTGAAGAAGCTCTCGGCTTCCGCAAGCAGGACAGCTATAAGAAATATGTTCAGGAGCTCGTGTCAATGTATCGGAGTGGCAACATAGGTGATATCGCAAAAGTCCAGCCCACAACTTCCGCGTCTGAAAAAGGTGAACGCATTTTCAAAAATCTGGACGGTATCAAATTCCTCACCCACGAAGGTGGCTGCGGCGGCACACGCCAGGATTCGGAGGCACTATGCGCTCTGATCGCAGGCTACATCAAAAACCCAAACGTCGCAGGCGCAACTATTCTTAGCCTGGGTTGCCAAAATGCCCAGGTAGATATTCTCAGGGAAAAGCTCGACGCGATTCAGTTTAACGCGAGCAAGCCCGTCATCGTGCTGGAACAGCAAAAGGAAGGCACGGAACAGGAAATGCTCGTGCGCGCAATTCGCGAAACCATGCTCGGCATGATCGAAGCCGATAAGCAGGAACGTAAACCGGCACCGGTGAGCAAACTCGTTGTCGGACTCGAATGTGGCGGCTCCGACGGGTTCTCTGGAATTTCGGCTAACCCTGCCGTTGGTCACGCATCAGACCTGGTTGCAGCCCTCGGTGGAATATCCATCCTCTCCGAATTCCCCGAACTTTGTGGTGTAGAGCAGGAACTTATCAACCGCTGCACGAATGACGGAATCGCAAACCGTTTTATCTCGCTGATGCGTGCCTATGCCAAGGCTGCCGTCAATGCCGGATCAGGTTTCGATATGAACCCGTCACCGGGCAATATTAAAGATGGGTTGATCACTGATGCAATGAAGTCGGCAGGGGCTGCGAAGAAAGGCGGAACCTCACCCGTAACGGATGTGCTGGACTACGGCGAGTATGTTAAGAACCCTGGTCTCAATTTACTTTGTACCCCTGGCAATGACGTGGAAAGCACAACTGCAATGGCAGGGTCAGGTGCGAATGTGATCCTCTTCACGACCGGTCTCGGTACCCCTACCGGAAATCCCATTACTCCTGTGATCAAGGTTTCATCGAATACAAAACTCGCCCAAAGAATGCCTGACATCATTGACGTCGACTGCGGTGGCGTAATCTCTGGTGAAAAAACAATCGAACAATGCGGCGAGGAAATTCTGGAATATATCATCTCAGTCGCCAGCGGGGAAACCATACCAAAAGCGGTGCAGTTGCATCAGGATGATTTTATCCCGTGGAAACGTGGCGTCTCTTTATAAGCTACTGGCAACTGGCTGCTGGCATCAGGCTGCTTTTCCCAATTAATCGCGCCTCTTTTTGCGCCCCATTGCGTCTTTGCGCCCTCGCGGTTAAAAAAGACTGAAGAACAAACAGAAGAGTACGCTTCTAATTATTCGTTATTCGTCAACCTTGCACCAAGGGCACTACGCAACTCGGGAAGGTCATAATGTCTGAGCATTCCCGGAATTATTATCGAATACCAATCACGCAGATCCGGTTTATCGAAGACTTCGAAGTATGATTCAATTCCTCCCGATATTGAAAGTTTACCTATTCGTCTGTCGGCCATCGCCGCATGCAGCGCAGGGATAGTGCATAGTCCGGTTGCATGAACATTCACCGATTGCACAGATGGAAATACTTTTTCTGAAAAGCTAACTACGCGACTCATATCCCGCGCACGCATCGCAGGCAGAGATGTACCAATGTGAATTGCCAGCATAGCATTTCGGTATTCGCGGTTGAAATACTTCTTGTCATTCTGACTTGCATTGTCTTCCAACTCACCAACGCCACTCACATCCGCCATTATCACCGCGATTCCTTTTGAATGGAGATCCCTGATGACTGAGATGCTGTCAAGCGCGCTCACTTTCCCTTTATGAGCAAACCAGATAACAACATCGTTCACTTTTTTGGAAGGCCTTGCGACGAAAACCGGCAACGGAATATCACCCTGGCTTCTGACAATAAACTTTTCGAAGGCGACACCATCTCTTGAAAACGATCCCCGGCTTTCTGCATCCACCTCCATTTTGTTACTGTGAAGACCCAATAAACCGACAACAGTTTCGCGAAGTTTATCTGGGGCGATCGCAGTCGGTTTCATTGACTTCGCACGCTCTCTGAAATATGCAAACGCGTTTACTCCTGCATCAAAATTCCCGAAAGCCTGACCATCATCGCTGCATTGCAGTTCGTCTTCAGCAAGCGTTTTTAGTTCCGGTTCTACAACATCCACTTTTTTGTTATACAACCACTGGATAAACCACGACACTGCAGCTTCGCGTTTGGGCTTCGAGATACCATGTCCGTCGTCGTAAGTGAAAAGCCGGACTTTATTCTGGTCGCCGAAAGCGCTATAAATGGATTTTAACTCATCATGTGCCTTTAAGGACCCGGCATAGTCGATGAAATCGTACCGCCCCGCCAGAATCAGCAGCGGCTTTGGCGCAAACGCGATGAGAAAGTCGCTATGCTCAAGAGGTATTTCACCTTCACCGGGTACGTGCTGGCAACCGTCATTGGCGCCGAATAATTCAAAGTTTCGTTCTCTGGACGCAATGTAACTGCAAGGTGCAGCTACCTTTATTCTTTCGTCATACGCAATAAGATACGTCGTTTGTGTTCCGCCCCCTGAATTACCGAGACAACCAATCCGGCTCGCATCCACCTCCTTTCGTGACTCAAGCAAATCAAGTGCACGGATGTTCTCCCACAACTGATACGCTACTGTGCCCGATCCAACAAGATTAGCTGCAGCATTGATCAGTGTATGCTCCGTGGTCCCACCTCTCGTTATCGGCTTCCTGCTCGAATCAATCAATTGGTGCCGCTCCGATTGTGAAACAGGATCAACAACAAGAACAACGAACTTGTTAAGCGCAAAAAGTATAGCTGTGCGTTGGTAGGATTCAGTCGCTTTAGCACCGTTTTCATGCCCGCACATCAACAATACCGCTGGGAATGGACCCTTTCCATCCGGAACGTATAGATTAGCAGTTACCGGATGACCCGGTATACTTTCAAAGATCACCTTTTCAATGGTGTACCCCGGTTGTTTAATAGTACCCACGTTCCGGGTATTAAGCGGCGTGCGTTCAGGCAGTGTCCCGATGAGCTTGCGATAACGAGCTCTAATCATGTTGCGGTAAACGCTCGCAGCATCTTTTGAGCTGACCCCCGTCTCAAAGGTCTTACGCCTGACGTCATACTGTTCACGCATACGCTGACGTAGCCACGTATTTACAGTCTCCTCTGATTTCCAGTCGAGAACGCGATGCTCATGCTGTGCCTCCAGGTGCAGTACAACCAATAGCAAAAGTACGATCGCTGTCGTGCATTTCATTTCTGAACTGGTTTATTCCAATCACCCAATACTTTCGATCGGGTAAACTCAGCTGCTTCTGCAGATGTCAGTTGTTTCGACCACACAGCGCGTTTGGAAGCGTTGGCGCCGGGTCCCGTCGAATTATATTCTGCAAAGAAGGCAGTCTTTTCCGCATCCGGCTTATTCCAGTTATGCCAGCCCTCCGGTTTTATTTGGCGGTCTAAAAAACAATTGATAAAGACCGTTTTTGCGTGCGCGCGCCACGGACGGCCCAGGTAAAATGAATTTACATCAGCATCACCTGTGATTTTGCAATTAACAAAGACAAATCCATGCTGTGTTTCCTCCAGTGTCGACGCAGCAGTGATATACCCTCCGCCCTTCTTACAATAAATGGTACAGTCCTCAAAATAGGCCGTTGACCATCCGAAAATAAAATCGACAGTCCCTTCAATGTAGCAGTTCTTATAATACTGACGACTCCGCTCACCGTGGGGGTAAAGCGTATCCTGGAATCCGAGAAATCTGCAATTTAGAAATGAAACGCGATCGCCATCGACACGAACAGCCACCGCCTGACCTACTGGTCCGGATGCATTTTCAAATGTGATGTTCTCAGCCGTAAATCCATCGCCAAAAACAAAAAAGGTTGTAGACCCGGTTGTACCGATTTCTTCACCAAAGCGATTCTTCCTGGAAGCGAAGTCATCGTATGTGATGATTGTTTTCTGGTTGTCCTCTCCTACCAATGTGACATTGGTCTTTGAAGGTGGAAGCGTGAGCTTTTCCTTATAAATGCCGTTTCGTATCAAGATTCGGGTAGTTGCTTTTCTGAAATCGGGTATCGCATTTATGGCGTCCTGGACCAATGTGAAATCGCCGGTCCCGTCTTTGGCAACGGTAAAGTCATACGACTGCGCCCGAAGAGCAGGGACAGCCGCGATGAAGGCAAAAACCAATATCAAATAGCGCTTCGACATCACGGCACTTTCCAGTTATCGGAACCTTTTAGGATGTTTTCGATGGTATATAGTTTCGCATCCTCATCGCTTAACTGCTTCGACCACGAAACACGTTTGTCTGGTGCGGCACCCGGCCCTGTTGATTTGTACTCTGCGTAGTACGCAGTCTTTTCTGCGTCGGGCTTATTCCAATTGTGCCAGCCTTCTTGCCGAATGTGTTCACCCAGGTCGCAGTTGATGAAAACCGTACGTGCAAAGTTACGCCACGGCCGGCCCAAATAAACTTTGGTAGCTTCAGCACTCGCGGTAAGCTTGCATGAAAGGAAAACATATCCAAATTGTTTGCCCTGGCCTGTTGACGCAGCCGTTACGTATGAATTCTTCTTGCTGTGAATGTGGCACGCGCTAAACACGGCAGTGGCGGCTCCAAAAATAAAATCTGTGGTTCCTTCGATGTAACAATGATCAAAATACTGGCGACTGTTCTCACCACCGGCAAAAATCGTATCCTGGTTTCCGATAAAACGGCACTTCCGAAAAACACAACGGTCGGCCTCCACGTGCAAAGCAACTGCCTGACCAACGGGACCGGCACTGTTTTCAAATGTGATGTTTTCCGCATAGAAGTCATTGCCCATCACCTTGAATGTCCACGATGTGAACGTGTTGATATTTCCTTTCCCGGAATAATCGTCGAACGTAATGATCGTTGTCATTGGATCTTCTCCAATGAGCGAAACCTTTGGTGCCCATGAAAACACTTCAACCTTTTCACGATAGGTGCCGGGCTTCAGGTAAATAATCGTTCGCTCGTCGGAGTAATGTCTTGCTCGGCTAATGGCTTCCTGTACCGACACAAAATCCCCGGAACCATCGATAGCAACCACAACTTTTGTTTCGCGTGCAGGATCATTCTGGGCTTCGACCGACCAGATAAGAATTGAAAAAAGGGCTGCTAAACAAAACTTCATCGGATCACTTTCTTCCCTTCATTTTTTCATATTCAAGAGCAAGCATAATAAACGGACCTACTGCTTTAGGATCGTTGTCGCGTTTTGGTTCGCCAATGTAGTATTCAAAGGATCCGTCGCGATACGGATTGCCGCCGAGGCCTGCTACAGAACATACTTGCGTGATATTAACCAGTCCGTTAGCCTCGACGCGGATAAAATTATCAACCACGCCTTTATATGCTTTTAACGCTGTGTCCAGATATTCATCGGATAAATAACCACTATTCAAACCCTTCAGCAGAAAATAAGTAAACATGGAAGATGCTGAAGCTTCGAGATAATTTCCTTCACGATTGGGTTGGTCGAGTACCTGGTACCACACGCCAGACTTTTGTTGCGTTTGTTTGACTGCTTTCGCCATCTTATCAACAACACTCATTATCATTGGGCGTTCCGGATGATCCTCCGGGAAGTAGTCGAGGACGTCTACGAGGGCCATCGCGAACCAGCCCATTGCCCTGCCCCACACGTGTGGAGATTTACCGTCTTCCTTGTTGGCCCAACGTTGTTCTTTGCTTTCATCCCATGCATGAAAAAACAAACCAAGTTTTTCATCGTAGGTGTATTTGTCGATGAGTTTGATTTGTAACGCAACGTCATCGTACAACGCGGGTTCATTGAAGACCTTAGCATACTGCACCAGAAACGGACTTCCCATGTACAAGCCGTCAAGCCACATTTGATTCGGGTAAATCTTCTTATGCCAAAATCCTCCTTCAGAAGTACGCGGATGTGTTTTCATCTGCTCGCGTAACGTTTGAATGGCTTTTGAGAATCTTTCTTCCTTCGTTTTCTCATATAATGCAAAAAGAAACTTTCCAGAGTTTACCTTGTCGATATTGTAATCGCTTTGCTTGTAGGCCAGGATCGTACCATTTGCATCGATCATTTTGTCAGCATAGGCTTTGATGTAATCGTAAAAGCGCTGATCACCTGTTGCTTTCCAAACTCCCTCTACGGCACTGCATACGAGGCCGTTCGTGTAGTTCCATTTTGGTGTGGTCACGAAGTCGAGCATCGACGCATCGGGAGTTCGAATCATTTCCGACAGCGCCATGCGCTGTGACCACGGCGCTTTTTCCGGTACCTGCTTTTTCTGAGCACAGCCAGGAAGCGAGGCGAGAAGAAGGAATGTGAAAGCGAGTTTTCTCATGATTCGCAAGTTGTCTAAGTTATTTGGTAATCCGAAACCAGTCAAAGTCGGCGAAGCCAGAGTCATTCGTTACTGATTCGCGCATCGAAAACAATCCAACCTTTGCGCCAATCCACTTGCCCGGCTTCGCCTGGTGTTCTCCCGGAACAGAGACCCATTTTTTTCCGTCTACGCTATAGCTGAAAGCATATTTCGCGCCATCGCGTATGATTGTTCGAAGGAAGGCCTCTCCTCCCGGGAGCTTTGTTATCACTGTTTCTTTTTCGGAATTTCCCTTTTCGGCATCGGTACACTGCACCAGCACAAGGTGTATCCCGTCACCCTTGCTGCGTAGCGCCAGGTAGGCATAGTCCATTCCCATAACCACCAGTCCAGCCGTTTCGTTCTGAAGTTTTTCATTAGGATGGAAAACCAATCTGGTCGTTGCTGTGAATTCCGGCGCGGGAAATTTCTGAAGTAACAGATTGGGTAGCTGCCAAATATTTTTTCCACCTTCCGGCATTAGCTGCGTATAGAGACGCAATTTTCCATCATTGACAAATGACCACGTTGCACGCGGATTAGCGTGCCATTGCCACTGGAGCCCCAGTGATAAACCCGAAAACTCATCCGACTCCAATGGTGTTTCCAACTGTTGGCCACCTCCTTTGTTGAAATCAGGTTTCCTGTACTCGACCACAGGCTCACCGACGCCGTCTCCGTCCTTGTCCATTCCGATTACAGGCCAGTCGTTCTTCCATACCATTGGTTGTAAATGAACAACCCTCCCATACGCTCCCTTGTCCTGGAAATGTATGAACCAGTCATCGCCTGACGTTGTAGTCACCCACGCCCCCTGATGGGGTCCGTTGATTCCAGTTTTTCCCTGGTGCATGACCACCTTACGTTCATACGGGCCGTAGACACTTTTGGATCGCAATACAATTTGCCAGCCCGTTGCAACGCCACCGGCAGGTGCAAAGATGTAGTAGTAACCATTTCGCTTGTAGAATTTAGGACCCTCCACCGTTGGATCCTGCTGGTGGCCATCGTACACGATTCGTCCCTCATCGATGGTCTTTGTGCCGTCGGCGTTGAGTTCTTTTACGACGATAACGCTCTTTATACCGGCACGGCTACCCGCAAAGGCGTGAACGAGATAAGGCTTACCGTCGTCATCCCACAGCGGGCATGGGTCAATCAACCCCTTCCCCGCCTCAACAAGAATGGGTTCGCTCCATGGTCCTGAAGCATCTTTTGCCTTGATTAAATAAATACCGAAGTCGGGATCCGGGTAATAAATACGGAATTCCCCGTCATGATACCGTATCGAAGGCGCCCATACGCCATTGCCATGTTGCGGTTTTCTGAAATGATCAATGGGAATTTGTCTTTGAAGGGCGTGTGCAAGAATACGCCAGTTTACCAGATCGTTTGAATGCAGTATCGGCAGACCGGGTGCACAATTGAAGCTCGATGACACCATATAATAGTCATCACCGACACGGCATACATCAGGATCAGAGTAGTCGGCATGCAGAATCGGGTTTCGATACTTTCCATTTCGTTCGTCCGAAACCCAAACTTCAGACACATAACCTGCCTCCTGCGCGAAAGTCGCGACAGCTGTTGAAACGAGAAACGTAACAATCAGTAAACGCATCACTTCGTTCTCACAATAACTGATTCCACGAGGCTATTAAGATAGACTTCAATATTATCGTAACCAGCTTCGAGGGTTTGCAGCGACGCATCCGCGGGGTCCGCCGGATTCAACCCCTGCTTCTTTTCCCAATCGTCAGGCATTCCGTCACGGTCACTATCCACGGCAGGGCTACCTGCCTTCAATTCAGGCCAGCCTCCTGCATCGCTTTGTGAATCTATAATTCCGTCTTTCTTTTTTCCTGACGTGGCACTGTTATTTTTTGTCTCTGATACAATTCTTGCGTCGACGGCATCGCGCGCGAAACTTGCACCTGCCTGTCGCAAGACTTCGGCGTACGCATCCACCGTCTTATCGATTGCAATTTCATCAACTTTAAAAGGCACCGCGACAAATGTGCCTGCAGGGATGTTTTCTTTTGCGTCAACCCCTTTCCTGTTGTCTTTGGTTACTTCCTCGTTTCCTTCGAGAACGTTGCCTTGAAGGAAATACTGACCAAAGGGAGCCCAGGGATTCAAAATGCGATCCATTTTTTTACTGGCGGGACCTGGTTTGTAGTAGTTGGCTCTGACATTATAGCGACCCGCCTCACCGCCGTACACATTATTCTGGCCCCAGTTGTAGATGACGTTATTCACGAAGTCAACAAGTTCCTCTGCCGAGTTCTTTGTAGAAGCAGAGCCACTAAATCGCGGCGTCCTGCTTGAATGGCTTGCAATCAGGTTATGATGGAACGTTGCACCTTCACCACCCCAGATACCGCCATAACCATGTGCACCTTTTGAGTGAACAGATTGATTGAGGCTTTCAGAAACGATGCACCACTGCATCGTGAAGTTCCTGTTGCGATAGAAAGATGCGCATTCGTCCGACGCCCAGCTCATGGAGCAATGGTCAATGATCACATTGTTTACACCGCTGTTTCCACTAATCGCATCCGACTCTTGTTTCGACTCATCGCCAAGGCGAAAGCGCATAAACCGGATTATCACATTGTCGGCTTTTACGCTTAAGGGATAATTCTTCAAACATATTCCGTCGCCAGGCGCAGATTGCCCCGCAATCGTAATATTCCCGTTGTTTATATCAAGGGGCGACTCCAGTTCGATATACCCGGACACGTCAAAAACAACAATACGCGGATCGTGCATGCGTACTGCATGCCGTAGTGAACCTGGACCATCGTCATTGAGATTTGTTACGTGTACAACCTTGCCACCGCGACCGCCCTTCGTAAATTTACCGAAACCCTCCGCACCAGGAAAAGCAATCTGCTTGTCTTGTGATTCGCATTGGCTGGTGTACAGGGTCATCAGTCCAACGGACATGATACGCAATATATTCATCCAAAATGAGATCATTTCTTCACGGGCTTAACGATACGCTCCTTCAAAGGCAAATCAGACTGTTTTATTTCATTTAATACAATTTGTGCAATCAACCGGGCACCGAGTTCATTGAAGTGCGTGTTATCATTCTTTCCATCCGGATAGTTGGGATGCTCACCTGGTTTCAACTGCAGAAAAAGCAGCGCTGAGTTTTGTTCACCAAATTCCTGATACAAAGCACGGCTTTTAACATCAAGATCGATAAACGCTACCTTTTCATCCTTTGCAACTTCCCGAACAAGGGCAGAGTAAAGCTCATGAGTCTCAATAGCCTGACCGTTGGCGAATTTGCGTCGTGATACTGGCGTAAGCAGCACAGGCGTCGCACCGGCAGCACGAGTTTCAGAAATGAATTTCTTAAGGTTTGATTTATATTGATCGGGAGGCGTGTAACGATCCGTTTTAGCTTCTGATTCGTCATTGTGACCAAACTGAATAAAAACATAATCGCCTTTCTTAAGCGCAGATGTCACCGCCGCCCAGCGACCTTCACTAATAAATGTGCGTGTACTCCGGCCGTTCCTGGCGTGATTGGATACG
>JAEZDW010000467.1 GCA_023417955.1 Bacteroidota bacterium | reverse complement strand
ATATAGACATACCGTCTCTCTTCGAACGGCAGCGAAGTCTCCGTCATTTTCTCGTCGCTTTCAGTGAACCATCTTCCGGCAGCAAGTGTGAGCCCATACGTTTCCAGATATTCGCGATCGACTGCTTTCACCTGAGTAGAGTACAGCTCGCCGTCGGGATCATCAGCCCGGAACAGACTCGTTCCAAAATTGTTGTTCGAAGTCGGAGCGCCGATTGAAAAGGAAACTGACGTTACTGAAGCGTGCTGAAGTAGCCTTTCCTTCAGGGGTTCCAGCTTTTGCTCATCGTTCTCCGGAAGAGGAAAGACAATCACAGCGTTTTTTTCAAACCCCAGTGGCTTGTTCATAAAGAATTCCATCTGATCGGAAATCACCATCGTGCCGATAATCAGCAACTGCGCAATCAGAAACTGACAGATCACGAGGATTCGCCGGACCGAAGCTCCGTCGCCGAACGAAGAAGCGCTTCTGCCACGCAACACTGATGCGGGACTGTATCGCGAAAGCACGAATGCAGGGTAGCATCCTGCGAGCAGTGTTGTGATGCCCACCAGACCAAGCAGGAAAATCAACAATGCATAGTTCGAAAACAGATTAAGTTGAAGGTCTTTACCCATGAATCCGCTTAACCACGGCGTCACCCATTCGGCAATGCCCAGTGATATGACCACGGCAAACATTATAATGACACCTGTCTCCGCCAGGAAGTACCCTGCAAGCTTGCGCCGTGCGGCACCCAGTGTTTTGCGAATACCGACTTCACGCGACTTGCGTGTACCCATCGCGGTGCTCAGGTTCACAAAATTGATGCATGCAATGGCGAGCATGAAGATCGCGAGAAGTCCCATGATAGCAATTTCGCTGAACGACACGTTTCGTGCCGGCCCCGGATTTTCCGTGTAGACGGTGCTGAAGTGTATTTCACTCAAAGGCTGCAGCAGAAAACTTCTGCGCTCGGCGTCTTCCTTTTTGAAGTACTTATTGACCAGTGAAACAAGACGAGTCTCAACGTCTGCTTCAGCAACTTCTTCGGGAAGCCGAATGTATGTGTACCCTGCTGACGTCATCGTCCAGCTGTCGAGCGGAAACCCACCGACGAAGCCCGGTGTAAGTGACTGCATAGAAATCACAAGGCCGAACTGAATATGGGAGTTGCTAGGCGCGTCGCGCAAAAGCCCCACAATTTCGATATCCACATCGTTGTTAACCGTGAAGCGCGCAGGTAACGCATCGGTTATGCCAAGCGTTGCGGCGAGCGATTCTGTTATGAATGCTTTGCCGGGTTGACCAAGCTCAACTCTCGGATTTCCGGATATTACTTCAAAATCAAAAACCTCAAAGAAAAGTGAATCTGCAAAAAGGGTGTTTTCTACCTTGAACTTTTGGTCGTCGCGACGGACCTCGCTTTCATCCGCGTAGTGCATTTGCGTTGCAAGGGGAATCTCCGGGAAATCATTCCGAAATGCCTTGATAAAAGGATAGGGCGTAAGTGAGCCTTCATTCTCGCCCGTACTGCTGCGATCGTGACCAACAACGCGATATATGCTGGTGTAATCATGATGCATGCGATCAAAAGTCACTTCAAACTCGATCACGAGAAAAATCAGAATACAGGCGGTCAGCCCAATCGTCAAACCAAGAATATTGATGAGAAAGAATCCCCGGTTTCGGGAGAAGTTTCGAAGAGCGAGTAGTAAATAGTTTTTCAGCATCCTCAAGATTTTTGTTGCACCCTTCCAACAACCCTGCCACTCCGTTAATTTACTGATTATTAATCGCTTATATCAGCATAGCGTCCTTGGGGCTCGATTATCTGTATCGTTTTTGATACACGTGTACGTTTGAATTTGATACAAAATCGGTACTTTCAAACCTCATGACCCCAGCCAGAATCCTGATTATCGACGACGACCCTGACGTTCTTCAGAGTGCAAGAATGTTCCTCAAGCAGGAATTTGCAACTGTAACGATCGAAGAAAACCCCAAACGGCTCGTTGATGACATTCCTGTCCGCGACTACGATGCTATCCTGCTGGACATGAATTTCGGAAACGGCGTCAATGATGGCGAAGAAGGTGTTCGGTGGCTTGAGCACATCCGTACCGTTGATCCCGATGCGGTTGTGATACTCATCACGGCATACGGTGAAGTCGACCTGGCTGTGCGCGCAATGAAAAAGGGTGCTGTTGATTTTATTACCAAACCGTGGAAAAATCAAAAACTTCTTGGAACGATACACGCCGCACTGCAGCTTCGTGATTCACGGAGGCAGGTTGAAAAGCTGCGTCAGACGCAGCGGGCATTAACCGGCGAAATTGACGGCCAGTTCTCCGAATTCGTGGGCACCTCTCCGGCTATACGCAGAGTGCACGAACTCATTGATCGTGTCGCAGAAACCGATGCCGACGTACTCATACTCGGTGAAAACGGAACCGGCAAGGAAGTCGTCGCGCGCGCTGTTCACAGGAAATCTCTGAGAAAGAATAACGTCTTCATGAGTGTCGACCTCGGCGCGCTGACCGAAACGCTTTTCGAAAGTGAACTCTTCGGATATGTTAAGGGCGCATTCACGGATGCACGCCAGGACAAAGCAGGACGTATCGAGGCTGCTGACGGCGGCACCTTGTTTCTTGATGAGATCGGAAACCTTTCACTTTCCCTGCAGGCGAAACTGCTCACTGTCCTGCAACAACGCAGGATAACAAGACTCGGCGCCACTAAAGACACGCCCGTAGATTTCCGACTGATCTGCGCCACGAACATGGATCTGCATGACATGGTCGTAAGGAAAATGTTCCGACAGGATCTGCTGTACCGGATCAACACTGTTGAGATACGCGTCCCTCCTCTTCGCGAACGCCCTGAAGACATCGGTCCGCTCGTTGAATACTTTCTCAACCGCTATGCGCAGAAATACAGACGCACCGGTCTCCGCCTCGACAAATCGCTGATTGCGAAATTGCGCAAGTACACGTGGCCGGGCAACATACGCGAACTACAGCACGCCGTGGAGAGAGCAGTGATCCTCAATGAAGGAAAGCTTATCGCATCGGCTGAGTTGTTTATTCATGGCGGGCATCAACCGAGACATCCCGTAACGGAACCTCGCACAATGGATGAAATGGAGAAACAATTCATACGCGAGTCCCTGAACCAGCACGACGGAAACGTGACCAACACGGCGCGAACGCTGGGCATGACAAGAACTGCATTGTACCGGAGAATGAAAAAACACGGTCTCTGATTTATGATACTCAAACGTTTCAATATCGGAGTCATTATAAGGGTTCTCCTGCTGCTCGGGAACGTTTTACTTATTTCATGGATATTGGGGAATGCAGACCTGTTCTTTAATCAACTCATCCTGATTGGTATACTGGTTTTCCAAACAGTCGAACTGATTCGATTTGTAAATCATACAAACCGCGAGGTGGCGCGTTTCGTGTATGCACTACGCCATGATGACTTCTCCGTCTCTTTTCAGAAAGGGCTTACGGGAAGTTCATTCAGGGAAATGCACCGGAGCTTTTCGGAACTGATTGATTTTTACAAGCAGGTAAAAATTGAAAAGGAAGTTCAGTTTCAGTTCCTGCAAAAACTCGTTGACCAGTTGACTGTCGGAATTATTGCATTGGAGGAAGAGCAAATTGTCCTGATAAACCCCGCAGCACAAAACATCCTCAAGGCACAAGGCAGCCGTGACTGGCGACTGATTCGGCAACGCAATCCCATACTGGCGAGTGCAATTGACGTTATCGGCGATCATGGAAGGAGATTGCTGGAAGTGGTTGATTCAGGTGAAACCAAAACCTTTGCACTTGAAGTATCTACACTTACCATTCTCGAAAAACGAAATCGCCTGATTACGCTTCAGGATATCAATTCAGAAATCGAACAAAAAGAAATTGAAGCGTGGCACAAACTAATTCGTATTCTCACGCATGAGATTATGAATTCGTTAACCCCTGTAACATCCCTCACTGAGACCATGCAGGGAATTCTGACGAAAAAGGGCGAACCTAAAAGCGCAGCAGAACTCACAGACGAAAGCATCCGCGACATCAGGTTTTCACTCGATACAATTCACAAGCGCAGTGAAGGATTGTTGCAGTTTGTTGAGAGTTATCGCCAGCTTACACGAGTGCCTAAACCGACGCCGCAACTGGTTCGCGTAAGTGATCTTTACAGTCATATTGCAAATTTGTTTTCAGTACAGGTGAAACACGAAGGCATCGATCTGACGATCCGGGTCGAGCCCGAAGACCTGGCAGTTGCGCTGGACCGGAGTCTCATCGAACAGGCGATGATCAACCTGGTTTCAAACAGTACATACGCACTTGCATCCGCCGAACAGAAGGCAATTTCGCTTTCGGCATACCGGAAAGACGGTGCCGTCGTTCTTGAAGTGACCGACACGGGCAAGGGTATCACCGAAAAGGAAATGAAAGAAATCTTTATCCCATTCTTCACGACAAGAAAGAACGGATCGGGTATCGGACTGAGTCTGACGAAACAAATTGTAAGTCTGCACGGCGGAAGGATGACCGTAACATCTACCCCATCTTACGGTACAAGTTTCTTCCTTCGTTTCAGGGATCAGTCTGAAACTGAATTAAATTCAAACAAAGCGTGACACATGAGCATTCTTACACGAGCTATTCCCTCTACGGGTGAACAACTTCCTGTAATCGGTCTCGGAACATGGCAAACATTTGACACCGGCACCATAACGCCGGAGATTGAGCACTTGTCAGCGGTACTTTCGACGCTTATTGAAGGGGGTGGCAGTGTTGTCGACAGTTCGCCTATGTACGGAAGATCAGAAGAAACAGTCGGCGAACTTTCGGTACAGGCAAACATCAATGACAAGCTGTTTATCGCTACCAAGGTTTGGTGCAACGGCAGGGAAGAAGGCATACAGCAGATGCAACAATCGATGCAGCGACTGCGTCGGAACACGCTCGACCTTCTTCAGGTGCACAATCTCACCGATTGGAAAACACATCTTCCGACGTTACAGCAATGGAAGGAAGCCGGAACGATCCGGTACACAGGAATTACCCATTATTCCGAGAATGCGTACAATCAGATTGAACAAATTTTGAAAACCGAGAAGGTGGATTTCCTGCAAATCAATTATTCGGTTGATGCGCGTAAAGCTGAAGAACGGCTTTTCCCGGTGGCTCAGGAAAGAAACGTTGCCATAATCATCAACCGGCCGTTTCAGGAGGGCGCATTACTTCGTCGTCTTGCCAGGAATCGTGTACCGGAATGGGCTTCAGAATTCGGCTGTGAGACGTGGAGCGAGTTGCTACTAAAATTCATCATCTCACATCCTGCCGTCACTTGCGTCATACCTGCAACGTCGAGCCCTTACCATATGGAGAGCAATCTCCGTGTTGGTGCACAGCAACCGCCTGACGACCGGGTAAGGCATGAGTTGGCACGACGCATCATGGAGCAACTTTAACACTCCGACCCCTAATCATTCCACCGGTAAAATATTCTTCAAAAAATTCAATGACGTAGCAACGCCTATTGTTGGATTTTTGAATCAATTCCCTAATTTTAAAAACGTGTGTTACCCCGGTTGATGAGAAGTTGTTCGGAATTTCCCACCAAAACAGCAAATGGATTGTCCGGTTCCTCTTCGAACGATCTGCACGTGGTGCCGCCAAAACCTTATTGAATCAGTGCATGAGAAAACTTCTACTCGCAGGAACGCTACTTCTGATTTCATTTTCATTCGCATTCGGTCAGGAACCGGTTGTCACGGGAAAAGTAGTTTCTGACAAAGATGGTGGCGAACTTCCGGGTGTTAACATCAGAATCAAGAATACCAGCCGCGGAACAATTACAAGCATAGACGGATCGTATTCCCTTTCCGTTCGCGGTGCCACCGATACACTTGTGTTTTCCTTCATTGGTTTCATGCAGAAGGAAGTAGTTGTAAGAAATCAAAACGTTATAAACGTGCGCCTGGAACCTGAGACAAGAGAACTGGATGAAGTTGTCGTCACCGGATTTCAGGAAGTCGAACGCAAGCTGTTTACCGGATCTGCGGCAACTGTCAAGATGGATGAGCTTCGTATTGGCGGAATGTCTAATGCCACCCAAATGCTCGAAGGCCGCGTCGCCGGTGTCACTGTCGACAACGTTTCGGGTACTTTCGGCACGAACCCGAAGATCCGGATACGAGGAAATACTTCCATCAATGGCGACACACAACCGCTGTTCGTTGTTGACGGCGTTATTCTCGAAGACCTGAACCAGGTAAACGCAGATGATATCATTACCGGAAACGCCAACACGCTTACCGCTTCGTCGATTGCCGGTCTAAACCCTGACGATATTGAGTCGCAACAAATCCTGAAGGACGCCTCAGCGACAGCGCTTTATGGTACGCGCGCCAAGAACGGTGTTATCGTAATCACCACCAAAAAAGGCCGCAGCGGTCAAACGCGCGTGAACTACTCAGGTAACTTCTCGTTCAATCTTCGCCCCTCGTACAAACAATTTGATATTCTGAATTCGAAGGACGAGATGTCAATTTACCGCGAAATGTATGAAAAGGGTTTGATTGATATCACCACTTCGGTCAAGGCACAAAACTATGGTGTCCTTGGAAAAATGTTTAACGAAATTTCCGAACATAATCTTGACTGGGGGCCGTTCGGAACCCTCAATGAAGAATTCCTGAACAGGTATGAAACTGCCAATACCGATTGGTTTGATGTTTTGTTTCGCGATTATTCCCTGCAGCAGCAACATTCCGTCAGCTTCACCGCAGGAAACGAAAAACACAACAGCTATTACTCCGTCAGCTACCTGCATGACAACGGACAGACTATTGCCGACAACGTGAAACGCTATGCGGGGACAGCAAAAAACACATTCTACTTTTCAGATAAGCTTTCTCTTGATCTGAAAATCACCGGAAATTACCGTGAGCAACGCGCTCCCGGAACACAAAACCGCGACTTCGACCCGATTACGGGGCGGTTTCGTCGCGACTTCGATATTAACCCGCTGAGTTATGCACTGAACACGAGCCGTTCCATGCGCGCTTATGATGAAGATGGCAACCTTGAATACTTCCGGCGAAACTATGCGCCGTTCAATATCGTGGAAGAACTGGGATTGAATTACATCAACATCAACGTTGCCGACCTTTCCACACAGGTTGATCTCAACTACCGGTTTCGCGATAACCTAATTCTGCGTAGTACGGCGCAGGGAAGATATGCGACAACAAGCCGCGAGCACGTCATACATGAAAGGTCAAATCAGGCGGAGGCATATCGCGCTGATGATACGCAATACATTCAGGATGCGAACCCCCTCCTCTTTCGGGACCCGGATGACCCCGGTGGCCAGCCCCGTGTCGTACTGCCTGAAGGCGGATTTAATAACGTTTCGTCAGACGCACTAAAATACTTCTATATCCGAAACAGCATTGACTGGTCGCATACAATCGGTGGCGTGCACGACATCAACGTACTGGCCGGTCAGGAAATAAAGTACACTAACCGAAACAGCAGAAGGGTCGACGGAATTGGTGTGATTTATGAGAATGGTGGTATCGTGAACCTCGACCCGCTTATGATCGACTTCCTCAACCGCCAGGGTATACGCACATACGCGATTGGGTTCGACCGGGAACGGTTTGCAGGCGCGTTTATCAATGCCGGTTACTCCTATCGTGACAAGTACATCTTCAACGGAACCGTGCGTTACGACGGTTCTAACCGGCTTGGCAAAAGCAAGAACGCGCGTTACCTTCCCACGTGGAACGTCAGCGGTGCATGGAACGTTGACCAGGAACCATTCTTTGACTTCAACTTTATTGACTACCTGAAACTTCGTTCAACGTATGGGCTGTCTGCCAATCTGGGGCCAAACACAAGCGCGCTTCTGAACCTTCGTTCCGGGGTAACGCTGCGTCCCACCGACGTCGAAACTTACCTGTATATCCAGGATCTTGAGAACCGCGACCTTACCTGGGAGAAACTAAAAGAGTTTAACGTCGGCCTCGACATTGGTCTTCTCAAAGGAAAGATTTCCAGCACAATTGATTTTTATACACGCCGGTCATTCGACCTGATTGGGTTAATTCAAACCAGTGGTGTAGGTGGAAACGCTTATAAAACCGGAAACTATGCCGACATGAAGTCGCAGGGAATCGAATTCTCAATCAACACCACGAACATAAAAGGACCTGATTTCTCGTGGCTGACCAGCTTCAATATAGGGTACACGCATGATCAGATCACGAAGCTTGAGTTCAACCCGCGCATCGGCGATGCCATCGTTCAGGGCGGTGCTGCCGTTCTGGGAGGTCCGCGCCGCGGATTGTTCTCCACGCGCTTTGCCGGTCTCGATTCCCGCGGTATACCAACATTTTATGACGAGAATAATGAAGTTGTTTACAACTACGACCTGCAGGACCGCGATAACCTGAAAAGTGTTCTCAAGTACGAAGGATCTGCAGAACCACGCGGTGCCGGCGGTTTTGCAAACATTTTCAACTATAAGAATTTCTCATTGAATGTATTCATGTCGTTCAAGTTTGATTACAAAATCCGACTTGATGACGCGTTCAGACCGGTGTACAACGACTTCAATTCGTTGTCGCGCAGCTTCATCAACAGGTGGATGGTACCCGGTGATGAAGCGTTTACCGATATTCCGGTAATACTTGACCAGGGTGTTATTGAAAGGGAGAATGCAGATTACCAAAACGCGTACGACCTGTATAACAAGAGCACTGCCAGAGTTGCTGATGGCTCCTACGTGAGATTGAAAACAATCCGACTCAGTTATTCAATTCCCGGAAACATCTACCGCCGTATTCGCGCATCGAATGCACAGATATCCGTGGAAGCGCAAAACCTGATGCTCCTTTATTCGGATAAGAAACTCAATGGTCAGGATCCGGAATTCTTTTCTGCGGGCGGGGTGGCGCTGCCGCAACCACGTATGATTACAACGTCAATAATACTCGGCTTTTAGGACTGCATTATGAAATTGACATTTAATAAAGTTCTTATCCTCCTTCTTGCAATCACACCGATTGCATGTGATAACTTTCTTGAGGAGAATCCTGATAATCGCGTAGACCTAAATTCAACCGAGAAGGCTGCGCAGCTGCTGACCAATGCGTACACCAGCGCGGCATACAACTTCACGGAATGGATGAGCGATAACGTTTCTTTCACAACCGGCACAGTGCGGCTGCTGGAACACAACCAGGCGTATCAATGGCAGGACGTAACTCCCGACAACCAGGACACCCCAACCTACTTCTGGACGGCCACGTATGATGCTGTTGCACATGCGAATGAAGTACTTGCCGTGATTGAGAACCTTCCCGGTGATCGCTCCCGCAAACGCGCAGTTGAAGGTGAAGCGCTCCTGACGCGGGCTTACGGACACTTTATGCTTGTCAACCTGTTTGCGAAACACTATAACCCTGAAACCGCGTCATCGGACCCGGGCATTCCATATGTTGAAGAGCCTGAAAGGGAATTTATCAAACAGTATGACCGCCATTCAGTAAAACAGGTGTACGACAAAATCGAAGACGATCTGCAGGACGGCCTGCGATTGGTGAATGACAGTTACTATTCGAATTCCGGGAAGTATCATTTCACAAGAAATGCTGCACTTGCTTTTGCATCGCGATTTTATTTGTTCAAAGGTGATCTGGACAGATGTATAGAATACAGCACCCAACTTCTGGGCAGCAACCCGGAAGTGTTTGTTAAAGATATTGAGGGGTTGCTCCTGCAAACAGCGAACCCCAACGAATTCATTCAGGCTTTTGCTTCACCCGGTGATCAAAGCAACCTTTTGTTGATACGTCACATCACAAATTATCACGTTAACGTAGGGTACTGGCCTTCGCCTTCGCTGGTTAATAACTTATATAACAGTAACCCATGGTTCGTGGAAGATATTCGCACCAGCAATGAATACCCGATCTTTTTACGCGGATCAAACTGGGGATTAGCCAAATACGACTTCCTGTTTGAGCGCTCGAGTCTTACGTCGAATGTCGGGCTGAATTATACGATTATGCCTGTATTCAGAGGCGAAGAGGTGCTTTTGAACCGTGCAGAAGCTTACGCGTTGGCGGGTGACCTCGCTGCGGCGCGAGCCGACCTGCAGATACTGATCAATATGCGGTATGAAAACAACCCACAACTAACTGCCCAGGTACTTCGAAATTATTATGGATCAAATAACGACCTGCTGGTTACCATTGCCTTCATTCTGGATGAACGTAGAAAGGAATTCATGCACGAAGGCCTCCGCTGGTTTGATATTAAACGATACGGCATTCCTGTTGACCACTTGACTGAGTCCGGGTTTCTTTCCCTGGAGCCGGATGATCGAAGGAAAGTCATACAAATACCAAAAGCTGCCATCGACGTTGGCGGCCTTGAACCTAACCCGAGATAACGAACTGTGATATGAGAGCCAAGGTTTTATTCCTCATACTGATAACAGGTTTCACCGTGTGGACGTCATGCTACCCGGACGAAGAAATCAACGCACCTGTAAAGCCGTCACCCGATTCGGATGACCCGCTTGATATTTATGTACAGGAAAATTTCATCGACCGCTTTGGTGTCGCAGTGCGTTTCAAATATGTAGACCGTTATGTTGACCAGACCAAACGCGTAACACCACCGCGACGTGAAGCCGTCATCCCGATGCTGGAATTCCTTGAGGACTTCTGGGTGGAACCGTTCATCGATGCCCAAAATGGCAGCCGTTTCTTCCGCGATCACGTTCCTGCCGAAATTGTTTTCATCGGCTCGTCCATGTATAACGACGATGGAACCGTAACACTGGGTACTGCCGACGCCGGTGCGAGAATAACATTGACCGAGGTGAACGATGTCGACGTAACCAATAAGGGGTGGATCATCAGGCAACTTGGAACTATTTACCATGAGTTTGCTCACATTATGCATCAGCGCTATAACCTTCCGCCCAGTTGGCAGCAGATATCACCCGCGGGCTACACGGGCTCAGGATCATGGTATAATCTCAGCGATGAAGAAGCCTTGCAGCGCGGATTCGTCTCACCTTATGCGACCAGTTCGTACAATGAAGACTTTGCTGAATTTGTCGCATTCCTCCTCTTTGATGAGAACTTCTATGAGAAGTATATGGAAGACGAAGATGAGAATGATCCTGCGTGTGCAGAAACCGGCTGTGCACTAAGAAATGAAGGCCGTAAGAAACTGAGACAAAAGTATAGTTCAGCGCTCGCGCATTATTTGCAAAACACGGGCGTCGATCTGCTTGAGGTGAGAGCGCTGGTTCAACAAAAATTACCGCAATGAAAAAGGTCCTCGCCTTCCTGCTGATATTGATCGTGTTCTCCTGCAAGGAAGAAACTGATCCTGTGTTCGATAAACCGGCGGATGTTCGCGCCGAAGAAGCTATTGCTGCACTTAAAGCAGAACTCGTGCGGCCAACAAACGGGTGGCGCGTCCGTTACAAACCCGAATCAGAATCCGGTGCATACTGGGTGTTGATGGACTTTAATGAAAACAACGAGGTTACCATTAAATCGGACCTGCCTCAGAATGATGAAGAGTTTTTCGAGCAGACGATTACATACCGGATTGATAGTTCACTCGGCCTTGAGTTAATTCTCGAAAGTTATTCTTTCTTCAGCTTTTTGTTTGAGCAGGATCAGGCAACATTCCTGGCGGAATATGAATTCAAATACGCGAACAAGACTCCTCAGGGAGAACTCGTTTTCGTAAGTAAGACCGACCCTCCCCCGGCGACGATATTGTTATTCGAAGAAGCATCATCCAATGACGAAGTACTGCTTGGTCAAAGCATCTCAGGGAATCTTCAAAAGTTTCCGACGTCGAACCGGATTGTGTATGCGAACCGAAACGTGGCTGTGTACGTGTCGATTGATAATCTGAGGAGAACGGCCTCTTTCAACTACGTTGCGCTGAAGACAAATCAGGCGTCTGGTCAAGCTGTTAACCTCACCACGGGTTTCATTCTTCAGGGCGATGCGATCGTATTTGACACACCCCTCGATGTAACGTTTAACGGGTCGCAGGTGTTGATTGAAAGCATTTCGTTTACGGATATCGGAGAAGTTCCCATTGATATTTGTCCGGAGCCAAGTACTGCGCCGTTTTACGAAGGATTTACCAGTTCTAATGAACCGGTCACGCTCGAAACCAGCCTTTACGACAACGGCGGAGCAGCATTCAAAACTACAGCGGATATCTATGCAGCCCCGGTTCAACTCATTTTCGGAGAAGACGGATTTTCGCGCTACAATCAAATCCTTTCCGATGTTGCCGGCGCAATTTACTTTGTGGTCTATAACAATTACAATGGCCTGAATGCGATGGGGTTCCTGGTGGAAAATCCGGATGGGACTACGGCTATCGTTGTGCGCGAGTACACCGCCACTTTTGACGGCAATGCCATGACCCTTGAATTTGAAGGTGATTTCAATGTGTTTGGAACGCTGCATCCGCAAACGAATGTGGCGAATATTCAGACATATCTCGATCTGCTCACAGAAGGCGGAAAGACGTACGCATACCGCGTAAATCAATTTTACTTTCAGCTTTATAACCCCTGCAGCGGTTGGCGGTTTTTTGTACAGATCATTGAGTAGTGAGCAACCGGGGAATCCCGAAAATTGAGTATATTAGATTTCTGCCTTTAACTGAGAACTTAAGAGAACCGAGAATGAAACGATTATTACTCCCTCTGACGCTGGTGGGATTTACCGTCATCAGCAGCCTTTATTTAACGTCTTGTAAGGATGACAAAGATCCTGCTCCGATTCCAAAAATAACCTTTGAATCTTCGAACCGGTCCGTCAATGAGGATGCAGGCACAATCGAGATCAGGGTAGAACTGGATCGTCCGGCACCGGAGGATATTGTTGTCGAATATTCAATCAGTGGAACGGCAACCCGCAAAACAAGTACGAATGCGGCCACAGCGGATTACGAGTTCGTGACTTTCGCCGGTGAGGTTGAAATTGACAAGGGTGACGACTTTGGTACAATAAGCATCAAGATTATTGATGACGCTACCTACGAAGAAGACGAAACGATTATACTGACCCTGC
>JAEZDW010000462.1 GCA_023417955.1 Bacteroidota bacterium | reverse complement strand
TGATGCGGCAGTAGAACCTGCAGAAGAGGCACAGGAAGGCGCAGATAACGTTGGTAATGAAATCGACAGAGTTGGCAATACAGGTGCGGCCCATATTAAGGATGAGCGACTGGAATCAAAAGAAGGTCCCGACGGTGAGACGGTATTTATCACTGAAGATGCGCAGTACTATTACATCAGTCGCGAGACAGGCGAACGTGTGGATGTGGACAAATCCGAGTTGAAAGACAAAGAGTAATTCATTCAGGATTGTCACTTTTGAAAACGGGGGACTAACATTCCCCGTTTTTTTATTGTGCGAAGCCGCGATCTTTCATCAGCATGTCGATTTTCGGGTCACGCCCTCTGAAAGAACGATACGCTTCCTGTGGATCGATGGAGTTGCCAGGCGAAAGGATATTGTTGTACAATCTGTCCGCAACCTCCCTGTCGTAAGGTCCGCCGGCTTCAACGAATGCAGAGAATGCATCTGCAGTAAGCACATCCGACCAAAGATAGGAATAGTAGCCCGCAGAATAGCCGTCGCTGCCGAAGACGTGACCAAAATGTGGTGTACGGTGCCGCATCACGAGTTCGCGAGGCATATTTAGTGCAGCAAGGGTTTCGCGTTCAAACTTGTCGGGGTCAATATCCTTGTCAGTAGTCATGTGAAGTTTCATATCCATCAAGGCACTCGCCAGATATTCGGTTGTCGCAAATCCCTGATTGAAAGTCGATGCGCGTTCGATTTTCTGAACGAGTTCCTCAGGAATGGGTCTGCCTGTCTTGTAGTGCAAGGCAAATTGATTTAGAACTTCAGGAGTTGACAACCAGTGTTCCAATAGTTGTGAGGGGAATTCAACGTAGTCGCGGAACACAGCAGTTCCGGAAAGCGACGGATAGGTTACATTCGAAGAAAGCCCGTGAAGTGCGTGTCCAAATTCATGGAAAAGCGTGTTTGCATCATCCCACGAAATAAGAATGGGCTCACCTGGCTTGCCTTTGATGTAATTTGAATTGTTGGACACGATCGTTGTTATATCGCCGTCAATTCGATGTTGGGAACGGTATGCATTCATCCATGCGCCGGAACGTTTTCCAGGACGTGCAAACGGATCAAAGTAGAAGAGGCCTACATGTTTTCCGGATTTTTTGTTGCGAACCTCCCAGACGCTTACGTCAGGGTGAAATACAGGTACGTCCTCAACTGGCGTAAACGAAAGATCAAGCAGTTCACCCGCCACAAAAAACATTCCTTCGCGAAGTTTGTCGAGTTGCAGGTACTCCTTTACTTCACCCTGATCGAGGTCGTACTTTTTCTTCCGTACTTTCTCGGCGTAGAAGTGATAGTCCCACGGTTCAATCGTGATATTTTGTCCTTCGCTCCGTGCGAGTGCTGACATTTCATCAACTTCCTGTTTGACAGTTTTGATGGCAGGAGTCCACACTGTTTCGAGGAGGTTCAAAGCGTTTTGAGGAGTCTTCGCCATCGTGTTTTCGAGACGCCAGTGCGCGTGTGTCTCATAGCCGAGCAGTTGTGCACGTTCGAGGCGAAGGTTCAGAATCTGCGTTATGATGTCGTTCGTGTCATTCTTGTCTCCATTGTCACCCCGGCTGACAAACATGCGCCAAACCTTTTCCCTGAGATCTCGGCGTGTCGAATATTGCAGGAATGGATCGACCGACGACCGCGTGTTCGTGATAATCCACTTGCCAGTCATTTCCCGGCGTTCAGCTTCCGCGGCGGCTGCATCAATCAGCGACGACGGCAGCCCTTTCAGATCGGCCTCTTTTTCTAGTACGACAAAAAGGTCTGTTTCATCGGCGAGGACGTTATTTCTGAAAGAAGTAAAAAGTTTCGCGAGTTCGCCGTTGATCGCGGTAAGGCGCTCTTTATCGCTTTCGTCCAATCGCGCTCCAGCCCGCACAAAGTTGTTGTGATACAACCAGACCAGACGTTGTTGTTCAGAACTTAGTTTCTCTTTGGCAGGCGATGAATACACCGCTTCAATTCTTTGAAACAGCGCGGTATTCTGATAGATCTTATCCTCCAATGCCGCGAGCTTCGGTGCCATTTCGACTTCAACTTCTCTGAACTCGGGTGTGCTCAGGTTACCACCCCAGATTCCATAGATGGATTGGACAGGTTGCATAATAGCACGCGTCTTTTCCAATTCAACGATGGTATTTTCGAAGGTCGGAGCCTCCGGGTTATTCGCAATCTTCTCAATAGCAGCCAATCGCTGCTCCATTACCGTTTCCAATGCAGGTTTGAAGTGCTCGACTTTGATCTTGTCAAACGGTGGAACACCGCCATAGGGTCCGGTCCACGGCGCCAGCAGCGGATTTGATGGTGTTTTTTCCGACATAGGTTGAGAGGTACAAGCAAATAAAAAGCTGATGCCGGTAAACAGGATCAGCAATCGTTGCGGTAGGTATTTCGTCAGCATAGGTAATGAGTTGCCACCTGAGTTAGCAAATTTGTTTGTAATCTCCAATCACGTTGTATATGAGTATGGGCGACTTTTACACGGTATTTCCTAATTTAGCCTTTGGAGCACGCTGAATGAACCCGAATTTTAAAAGCAACGAACGCGAACTGGTGAAGATCGCCTCATTTTTCAAGCGGCAAAGTCGCAAGTTGATTGACGCCGGAAAACTTGATCGTGAACACGGCCAGGTAGGGGAAGCTGTCGACAAGTTCATTGCATCAATGGAAGAACACGCCAATACCCGCGCGAAAATACTCAGTGACCGGGAGACACTTCGTAAGATCGTAAAAGACAATGCTGTTTGTCCGCGATGCCATACCAACGACAAGTTAAAGTCTGCAGGAACTGAGAAAGATGAAAAGGGGCGTGTCAGCAACCGGTACAAATGCAGAAAATGCAATATTCAGTTCACGTGGAACCGACCGAATAACCCGTGGGATATGGTTTCCTATATCCAGGAAGTGATGGAGACTTTGAGGAGTAAGCGCGAATCAGGGACAATGTCGGAGTCTGAAGCGGAACAGGTGTCGCAAGCTCTTGAATCAATGCAGGCCAACCTTGATACGTTTAAGCCTGTGATCGATGCACATGACGAGGAGTACAGACATATTATCGAACGCGACCGCGAAATGGAAAAGATCATCCACGAATTCAAAAATTCATTACTAATTGAAAAAATTAAACTGGACACCTGGGAAAACAGGGACGCTAATAACAAATGAGCTGGCTTGATGTTCGTGATATTTCCTGCGTCGGGACCGACGGGGACGTGCTTAACGGCGTGACGTTTTCCATGAAGCAGTATCAAAAGGTCGCCGTGGCAGGTGAGACTGGCTCTGGCAAAAGTACACTGCTAAAGACCATTGCGGGACTGGTGCAACCCGACCAGGGTGAAGTAGTCCTGGCCGGCCAACGTGTCGAAGGCCCCAATGAGAAACTTGTTCCTGGCCATCCTGAAATCGCCTACTTGTCGCAACACTTCGAGTTGCCCAAATTTCTTCGTGTTGAACAGATATTGTCGTATGCAGATTCCCTTTCGTCCACAGGGTCGGCCGAGATATATGAGCTGTGTGATATCAAGCACCTCATGTTGCGGAAAACTGATCAGCTCTCAGGAGGAGAAAAACAACGGATCGCATTGGCGCGCCTGTTGACTGGCAAGCCGTCTTTGTTACTGTTGGATGAACCGTATTCTCATCTTGATCTTGAGCACAAGTCAACGCTTAAAAACGTGATTGAGCGCATAGGGAAGAAGTTGCGTATAACCTGCATGATGGTTTCCCACGAGCCGACGGATACCCTACCATGGGCAGATCGCATAATCGTGTTGAGGGAAGGGCGTGTAGTCCAGCAGGGAACACCTGCGGAGGTTTATTCCGAGCCCGTTGACGTTTATACCGGGGCATTGTTTGGAAAATACAACCTGATTGAAGTTGATGGACAGCAACAATTCGTGCGACCGGAACAGGTGCGGGTTTCAAACAGGAAGGGACGACTCCTGGGTGAAGTCAGGAGGATTCGCTTCTTTGGCAGCTATTACGAGATTGAGGTTGCTACTGACCAGGGTGTGATCACCGCGTGGCAACGCAATGTACGCGTCGCCCGCGGCGAAGAGGTTTTTATCAACTGGATAAAACCCAGAATAATCTAGTCGTGCGAGACTGACTTGTTAGCCCTCAGACTACCAACAATGGGATATCGAGATCGAACAGAAATTCTTCTCTTTCACTGCGACCGGTAAACTTCTCGACCAGGCTCTTTCTTTCATTGGGAATCACGAGCAGGTCGGCGTACCGTAGTTGCAGCAGTTCGCAAAGACCTTCTGCTGTGTCGGTATTATCGTATTCATCAAAGGTGATATTCGAATAATCCACCTGCGAGCGGATTAGTTGTTCGAAATCTTCGCGCATGCCTTCACGCGTCCATGCCGGAGCTTTCCTTTTGTTGATATGAATAATTGAAATCTCGGCGTCGAAATGGCGCGCGATGTTGGCGATGTCGCGCACGTCCTGTACGTTGCTATAATTATAATCGGTTGCGTAAACCATTCTTCTAAAGGGTCGAAACTTAGACCCTTCAGGCAGGGCGAGTACCGGGATTGTTGACTCCTGCATCACCGCTGCGGTATGGCTTCCGTAAAGATGTTTTCTTAAACCGCTATTGCCTTGCGTTCCCATGACAATCAGATCAGCTTTAAACCGTTTCGCTGATTTGATGATCTGTTTTGCAATATCACCGGGAACAAGGTCGCAGCTTGTGCGCACGTCTTTCGTTCTGCGGATGAGTTCCTGTAGTTGGAAGACTTCGCTTACGGTATTGTATTTGGCATTCAGCGTAGCAACAGGAAGATAGTCGGGTTCTTCTTCCATCGGTACGAGAACGTGGACGAGGTGAAGATTACCCTGCCTGGCCTTTGCCATGGAGGCTGCGTAAAGAGCAGCTTCTTTTGAGTGCCCGGAAAAATCTATTGGAACAACCAGATTCATTTGTCGAAATATTTAAAGTTTAAAAAATACAATTTGGTGCCAGGTACCTGGTGGGTGTACTATTTCAAGCCCTGCATCCAGTACCATCAACGTTAATTTCTGTACACTGTTCCAAAAGTTAATGCATTCTAATGCAATGCATTGCCCGATGAAGAGTGATGATTTTCGAAAGCAGGGGTCTCTTGAAACGCGATCAAAACCATAGCACCGCTTCAAGTGAAATCACAAGTTTTGCAAAAAGGGTATTTGATCGGAAAGTGGCAGCTTTCCTGAAGAGCGACGGTTAAAATCGAACGGACAAAAAAAAGTTATTAAATCCTTATGATTTTAATCAGTATTAAGAGGAGATTAGAAACAGATTAGAAATCCCTCCGGTCAACGGGTTTGCTGTCGGTGTACCCACAAAGATCCAACATGAAGGCGTAGGTGAAAGCGACTTCCCGTAATTGTTCAAAACGCCCGTAAGAACCGCCATGCCCGGCAGTCATGTTCGTTTTAAACAGCAGCTTGTTATTGTCTGTCTTCATTTCCCTTAGTCGGGCAACCCATTTTGCAGGCTCCCAGTACTGCACCTGACTGTCGTGAAGGCCCGTAAGCACCATCATGTTCGGATAGTCCTGCCGTTTGACGTTGTCGTAGGGCGAATAGGACAGCATATATTCATACTCCTCTTTGATGTTTGGATTGCCCCATTCTTTCCATTCGAACGTCGTAAGCGGAATAGATTCGTCCATCATCGTGGTAACGACATCAACAAATGGCACCCATGCAATCATACCCTTGTACAGGTCGGGCCGCATATTCGCGACCGCACCCATTAGCAGTCCGCCGGCACTGCCACCTTCCGCGAAAAGCTTCTCCTTTGACGTATAACGATTGTTTATGAGATACTCTGAACAATCAATGTAGTCTGTAAACGTGTTCATCTTCTTCATCATGCGACCTTCCTCATACCATTGTCCGCCCATCTCCTGTCCGCCGCGGATATGGGCAATAGCGTACACAACGCCACGGTCAAGCAGGCTGAGGCGGGCAGAACTAAAACCCGGGTGTGTTGAAGAGCCATATGAGCCATATGCATACAACAGGCAAGGACTGCTTCCGTCTTTCTTAAACAAGTCCTTTCGGTACACAATTGAAATGGGAACGAGTTTACCGTCGCGGGCCGGGGCCATCAACCGCTCTGTGGCGTAGTCATCTGAATCAAATCCACCCAACACTTCAACCTGCTTCACAACCTTCGTTTCTTTTGTATTGAGGTTATAGTTAATTACGCTTGTTGGAGCGCGCATGGACTGGTAGGTGTAGCGTAGCACGTCGGTGTCAAACTGCGGATTATATGCCAGGTATGCCACGTAAACCGGGTCATTGAAGCTGATGAAGTGCTCTGCCTTGTCAGCCAGGCGAATCACGCGAAGTTTGTTCAAACCCTGGGTTGATTCCTGTAATACCAAATGGTCTTTGAAAAGTCTGAATCCATCGAGTAGAACCGAATCACGATGCGGAATGAAATCACGCCATTCCACCTTACCGGGATTTGTGACATTGGCAGTGACAAGCCTGTAGTTTACAGCGTTGAGGTTGGTCCTGATAAAAAACCTGCCGCCGTGGTGATTGGCGAAATATCTGACGTTCTCCTGAAGGGGTTCGATCACTGTTGGTTTTGAGAGCGGTTTGTCCGCGTCAATGTATTGCTGGAAATTTGCGTCGGTCCGCTCGGATGTGATAATGATGAATTTACCGGAGACAGTTCTGCTTAATGAACACTCAAGTGTTGGATCTTGTTCTTCATATATGAGTACATCATCTTTGGGATCAGCTCCCAGTTGATGGCGGTAGACCCTGCTTGCGATAAGTGTAACGGGATCCTGCCGCGAGTAAAGGACTGTCTTGTTGTCGTTGAACCACACGACTTCGCCTTCGGTACCTTCAAGAAGGTCGGGCAACATCTTCCCGGTATTCATATCCTTAAAGGCGATGGTATAGAAGCGTCGTCCAACGGTGTCGGTGATGATGTTTGCAATTGCGTGGTTGGGACTGATTTCTGTTTCAAGATCAAAGAAGCTTTGACCTTTACTCAGATCGTTTCCATTAGCGACGATTTCTTCAGCACCTTGCATTGATCCCTTTCGTCGGCAGTAAACAGGGTATTCGAAGCCTTCCTCAAAACGGGTGTAATAGTAGTAGTTGTCAAGTTGATAAGGGGCGGATTCGTCTTTCTCCTTAATACGCGATTTCATTTCTTCAAACAACTGATTCTGCAATGGCGTGATATGCGCGGTCATTGCGTCTGTGTATTTGTTCTCCTCTGTGAGGTACGCTATTACGGCGGAGTCTTCGCGTTCACGGAGCCAATAGTATGGATCGGTGCGGCGGTGGCCATGGGCAGATGTAATTTCATAGGGGCGTTTTTCAGCGACAGGTGCTTCGATGGAAGTTTCTGTTTTATGATCGTCAGCAGGGTTACATGAAACGAAGGTTAGAATCAGCAGGAGAGTAGTGAGTCTGTTAGCCATGGCAGCAGGTCTTTGAGTTGGTGCGAAGATATGGTAAATCCTAAATCACAGAGAAAATCAACGCTAAGTTTTAGCAAACTACCGAAAACAGGGTGAGATCAGGAACGCAAAGCAAAGGCGTAACGCTTAATCGTTACGCCTTGCGATTCGGTCAGACGATTTCAGGTGTTCACAACGTTAGTTGTTACCAATGTTCCGAATTGAAACAAGTTCATTTTTTAGTTCCACAAGTGAGATGATGATGTCATCAATGTCGGCTTCATCGATTTCAACAAAGACAGAGTTCTCCGGTTCTTCTGCATTGTCCACCTGCAGGGTAATCGACTGTTTTACATAATCCATGAAAAGCTCAAATCCTACTCCTTCCTTGTCATAAAATTTAAGTGCTCTCATAATGGTGTTGTTTTGAGAAAGGTACGGAGTCTTTCCGCCAAGCGTATCCGATTTATACACAAGTCATGAACAAATTCAATGTGGAAAAGAACTGTAGTCTGCTTTATCCGTGTCCTTTGTTTGAAGTTTTTTCGTGATGAATAAACGATGCGCTAAACCAAATACCAGTCTGATCAGGCGAACTGCCTTTTTGCGTGCGCGGCTTTGCTGTCGGATCCCGCCCGGTAAATTCCCCGCCGCAAATAGTGTTCGTTTTTGTTCATTCGTGTCCGATGGCGATACATGTGCATTCTTGCGGACGTGCAAATTCTGCGATAATGGCAGCGAATCGAAGGCGTATGGGCACTCACCGATAGTTTGCAGGCTTTTTGCGTAGAGAGGCTGGAAAACAACCCGGTATCGGAATGCTGCGAAATTATTTGCTTGTCGCTGTGCGACTGATCAGAAAGAACAAACTATTCTCACTCATAAATGTGACAGGGCTCGCCGCCGGAATTGCAGCGTGTATATTAATCGCGCTGTTCGTTCAGGATGAGTTCAATTATGAACGCGGATTTTCAGAAGCCAAAAATATCTTCCGTATAAACACAGTTTGGGTGGGCGATGGCACTGAGCACAAATCTGGTCATACATCGCCACCGATAGCGCGGGATGCCGCGGAGGTGTTGCCTGAGATTGAAGCAGCCACACGTGTTGCACGGTCGATGGGAGTGGAGCAACATATTATCAGCTATGGAGACAAAACGTTTTTCGAAAGGAAAGCGCTTCTGGTGGATTCAGCATTTCTTGACGTGTTTCCCTTTGAACTGGTAAGCGGCAATCCTCAGACAGCTCTTGATGCCCCGGCCTCTGTGTTGATTTCGCAGAAGCTTGCGCGTAAGATATTTGGTTCGGAGGAAGCACTTGATGAATCAATCATCATAAACAGTGGATCTTCTGCTGACACATTCAGAATTACAGGTGTGGTTGCCACGCCGCGGTATCCTTCGCACCTGGATGCTGACATTTACATGACGATGAACAGCAACGGCCTTGGGCGTTGGATTCTTTCCCAGACCACCTGGGCGAATAACAACATGGTCGGTGGCTACATCAGGCTTCGCGATCCGTCAACGACAACAGCAGTGTCAGCCAAGATGAATACCATGCTTGAGGAGCGTGCAGGCGAAGAGTTGCGCATGTCAGGACGCAACAAATACCTTGAGTTGCAAAACTTGTCCCGCGTTCGTCTTTACTCCAGCGATATGGGTTCAGTTACGTTTGCTCCATCATTCGGCGGGAATATCACGTACATATATATCATAGCAACCATTGGTGCATTCATTCTCATTCTCGCGTGTATCAATTTCATGAATCTGACCACCGCCAGGTCGGCACAACGCGCAGGTGAGGTGGGGATACGAAAATCAATGGGTGCTTATCGCAACAACTTGATAAGTCAGTTCCTGGGTGAATCGATGGTAATCGTTGTATTCTCTGTTCTTGGAGCCTTTGCCCTCGCGGGTTTTGTGTTGCCTGTTTTCAACGCAATCATGGAAAAGGACCTTCGCCTCGGGGCAGATAACGCCGCCTTCATACTGCTGTTTACAGCGGCAACAGCCGTTGTGACGGGGCTGCTCGCAGGAAGTTATCCGGCATTTTTTCTTTCAGGAATGAATCCTGTTAAGACGCTTAAGGGCAAGACCTTGAGCGGTGATGGATCACAATGGCTAAGGAAAACACTCGTGGTAGCTCAGTTTGTTATTACGATCACCCTCATCTCTTCCATCGTCATCATTCGCGAACAGCTGAACTACATTCAAAACAAGTCGTTGGGATTCAATTCGGAGCAGGTGGTTATGGTCCCAATGAGATCTCAAGCATCGTCTGCGCATTACAGAAGTCTCAAGGAACAGTTTCAAAGTATACCTGGTATTCGTCACATATCAGCGACAAGCAGCATGCCATCGACGCCATTGTTCAGAGACTGGATGCTCCATAAACCGGGAATGCCTTCAGATCAGGCGTTGCGTCACGAGATCGTCAGCGTTGATGAGGAGTACTTCGAAGTACTGGGTATCCCGAGATTGACGGGCCGGGATTTCAGTCCCGCGCAGGATAACCTTGAAGGAGATACGGTCGGTCCGACGAAGATCATGGTGAATGAGGCGAGTCTAAAGGCGATGCAAATACCATTTGAAGAAGCAATAGGTCAATCACTATTATTTGCGTTTGATGGCGAGACACATGCCTTTGAGATTATTGGTGTCGTAAAGGACTTTCATCAGTTCTCCCTTCATAATAAGATTGTTCCCATGCTTTTCATGTTACCGTCAGACCGCGATCAATTTCCTTACATGGCCGTTTCTGTTAATATGAATGCGTGGAATGAGACATCTTCGCGCATGCGGGCGATTTGGGAAACACAGGTGGATGGCCTTCCTTTCGAAACAGTATTTTTATCTGATAACGTGCGCGCTTTGTACGATGCCGAGGCAAAGGTGTCAACGCTCCTTACAATCTCAACGATTGTTGCTTTGGTGATTTCCTGTCTCGGATTGTATGGACTGTCAGTGTACGTAGCAGAACGCAAAACGAAGGAAATCGGTATCCGTAAGGTTGTGGGTGCGTCGTCAGGCAGTATTGTGACGATGTTGTCGCGCGAATACATCCGGCTCATCATCATCTCTTTTCTTATTTCGATCCCGGCAGGTTATTATGCGATGGAGGATTGGCTTGAAGGATTTGCTTACAGGATAAGTCCTGGCATATCTGTGTTTCTTATTTCTGGTTTGATTTCATTCGCGATAGCGTGGCTCACAATCAGCTTTGAATCTTTCCGCGCGGCAAACCGGAATCCGGTAGAAACGTTACGAAACTCATAAAATGCAACGTCAGAATATTTATATTAAGGGCGGCCGTGTGCCGCCTTCTTTTTTTTATGTATAGAACGGAAAGCCCGGATTCATTATCAATAAGTTCACAGCGGCGTGTGTGCGAAATTATTGCAGTTACCCTGACAGGTTTAGGCAAAATTGCTTTTATGGATATACTGAACTGGAGACTCCCGTTTATCTCTATTGCCGTGTTAGCCTGGACAGCCTACGTCGTGTATCGGTCACGTCGTGTCCCCGGCATGCTCAGGTATTGGGGGTTCCGCATTGATAATTCTCGTGCATCGCTTCGTATTCTCCTTCCGATAGCAATCGCTGCAGTTGTTGCATTTCTTGTGATTGGCTACTTTCGCGGGACGATAAACCTTACCTGGCACATCTTTCCTGTGCTGTTACTTTATCCAATCTGGGGAACGATCCAGCAGTTTCTGGTAATTGGACTAGTTGCAGGTAACTTGCGTGATATTCGTTCATCGCGACTTTCAATACACGTTATCGTTTTCCTTACCGCGTTGCTCTTTGGACTTGTGCACTACCCTTCACATTGGTTAATGTCTGGAACCTTTCTGCTTGCTCTTCTTTATGGATATGTTTACCTGCGCGTGCGAAATGTCTTTATTCTCGGGTTGTTTCACGGCTGGCTTGGCGCCGTGTTCTTTTACACGGTCGTTGGCCGCGACCCTTTCCTTGAAGTCTTTGGCGATTGGATAGGACATTAGTTAATCACGTGCTAATTTACCCGGAAAAAGAACTGCCTTGAAAATTGTCATTACTGATGGCCACACACTCAATCCAGGAGACCTGAGTTGGAAATCTATAGAGAAGTTTGGTGAGCTTGAAATTCATCCCAGAACAGCTCC
>JAEZDW010000391.1 GCA_023417955.1 Bacteroidota bacterium | reverse complement strand
ACGTCCTTTTATGACCTTGTGTCAACAAACCTGAGGGATAAACTGGGGCCGATACTTTTTCAACTTCATCCCCGGATGAAATTCTCGCCTGAGAATCTTGATCGTATTATGGGGGTGCTTGATCCTGCGCTCGTAAATGTGGTCGAATTTCGGGATGCCACCTGGTGGAATGATGACGCTATTAAGCGCCTTCGCGATCGTGGTGTCACGTTTTGTAGTATCAGTTATCCTCAACTTCCGCAAGAACTGGTGAGTACAGCAAGAACTGCTTACTATCGATTTCACGGCGTTCCCGAACTTTACCGCTCTGCCTATACGACGCGGGAGCTTCGTTCTGTGGTTACGGCGATTGCGGAAATGAAGGGTGTCAGGGAAACGTATGTATACTTTAATAACGACATCGATGTGGCAGCCGTGTCCAATGCAAAAACATTAATGCGTATCGCGCAAGAACAGTCGGGTAAATGAACTGAATGTTATTCTTCGATGAAGTCTTCAAGTTCGCCGACCTCGCCAAACAACAGCAACCGGTCACCGCGCCGAAAAACGGTGTCTGGCCTGAGTATCCCGACAACGTGTTTCATGTGTCCAACAGTTCCAAGAAGATTTTTTTGCTCGACAAATCGTGTGATGGTCACAAGTTGGATGTTGTACTTTCCGACAAAATCGACATTCGCGACCTGTTGATCGATATAACGTTCCGGAAGCACGACTTCAATGATCTTATATTTATCGCTTATTTTGTACGATTCAGTAACATCTTTCAAGTCCAATTTGTAAGCCAGGCGTTCCGCCGAGTCGGCTTCGGGGTAGACAAATTCCTGGATGTCCATAGCCTCCAATACAGTCCTTTGCAACGGACTGATTACGCGGCAGATGATGCGTTTGACTGAAAGTTGCTTCAGCACAGCGGTCAGCATGATGTTCGCACCTTCGTTTTCGCCGATTGCGTTCACAACGGCATCGACGTCTCGCATAGGCAGGGATTTCACCGCATCGGGGCTGCCTGCGTCAAGCGCGATGGTATGGGTAAGGTCGTTTTTGAACTTTTCAACGAGTTCCATTTTTGTGTCCACTCCAATCACTTCGTGCCCGAGAGAGATAAGCTTCTGTGAAAGAGAGGATCCATAATTTCCGAGACCAAACACAATGAATTTCATAGGCCGCTGTTTATGTGTTATAAAGAAATTTCGTCTTTAGGATATCGATAGAACAACTCCTTCGCCGGAGTTACGAAAGCAAAGAAGACCGTAAGGGTTCCGACCCGCCCGATAAGCATCACAATGGAAAGGAGAAGTTTGCTGCTTACGGAAAGGTCGGGAGTTATGCCAAGGGATAGTCCTACCATACTGAATGCAGAGAACCCCTCGAAGGCGAGTGCGAATAATTGTTTGTCGGGTTCATTCACCGCAAGCAACAGAACTGTTATGCCAATTATAAGCAAGGAGAGAACGATAATTGCGAACGCCCGATGAATGGTGTTCTCACCAATTTGCACGCGCGAAAATTCTGTCCGATCCTTGCCCAGGATTACGCTTCTAACGTTGAGAAATGCGACTGCGATAACCGTTGTCTTGATTCCACCGCCTGTCGATCCCGGAGACGCACCGATCCACATCAAAAGCAGGTAGACCATAATTGTGGGTAGCGATAACATGGTAACGTCGACGGTATTAAATCCTGCGGAGCGCGGTGTTACCGATCCGAAAATCGATGTAACTACTTTGCCCCAGTTGTTGTGTTCCTTCAGCGTATGATTCAATTCAAACAGGAAGTAGGTGGTAAACCCGAAGACAAGCAGGATAGCTGTGGTCATGAGGGCAAGTTTGCTTGTCGTTGAGAAGATGTGACTGTAATGATCTTCCGCCGGGATGCCGGCGATTTTCTTAAACAAGCGCGTCAGCTTGTTTTTAAGGTAGGAGAAGATGTTAAATACGATTGGGAAACCAAGTCCTCCGAGTACCACGAGCACGGCAAGCACCATTTGCATTCCGTAGTTAAATCTGAAGGGCTCATCGTAAAGTCCGCGGGGTAACGTGGAAAAGCCTGCGTTGCAGAATGCTGAAACAGCGTGAAAGACTGCGAAGAATATCCTCTCAAGCAGGTTTGGGAATGCTTTTGGATCCAGTGTATTGAATACGGCAATTGCCCCAATGGCTTCAAAGGAGAAAGTCACGATGACGACGCGGCCAATGATGCTGAAAACTGTGCTCATGTGTTGGCCACTTACCATGTCCTTGAGTGCAAGTTGGTTTCGAAAAGAAACTGTTCCGGCCGACAAATACGTTAGCAGGCCTGCGAACGTCATGATTCCCAATCCTCCAAGTTGAATGAGAAATAGTAGGATAGCCTTTCCGATGTGCGTGAACGTAGACGCCGTATCTACGACAAGCATTCCCGTAACGCACACGGCACTGGCTGACGTAAACCATGCATCCACGGGACGTATGCCGTTTGTTGTGGCGTTTGGTAGCATCAGCAGGAGGGCGCCGATTGTAATAAACATGAAGAAGCTGGCCAGAAAGAGAAAAGCAGGGTTAAGGCCACGCCGGTAAATGAAACGAAGCACGGTAGACGCTTCGGTCAGGAATATGATGAACGTAGCCGCGAACAAAAATACCTTCGCGAGGATGAAGTCGTCGCGGGAATCTGGCGGAATGTCGTCGAGAAATGTGTAACAAACTTTTTGAGCCGAATGCGTCAGTATGATGAGGAGCAGGTTAAAGAGTCGCGATCTGAAACCCCTTGTTTCCTTGAATTCGAGAACGAAAAAGATTATGAGTAGCGTTTTGATCGAAATCAGCAGTACATGCCAAAGTCGATAGAGGTTCAGATCAATCTTGTAGAACGGGTTGAAACCGGCGTCGTAGATGAGGACTCCAAGAACGGCAAATGACAATACCGGAATGAGGGTCTGGCAGGTGGCGTGAGCAATATCGATTATAGATATCAGCCGCGCCTTCAGTTCATAGAGCGAAGGTCCTTTATTTTTTCTTTGATATTGGGTAAACCAGCGAAAGGCCCTTCGTACAAGGCGGTTCAACATGAACGCGTTTTAATATTTGCATAGTAAATGTAGCAACATTTCTCGATGGCTGCACGTTGAACCCGGCAATGTAATTACTGAAATGTCCGTTGCAGGCTATTGCGTACCCGTTTATGCGACACTTTTCTTCTCGACGTCTGTATCCAGGTCCATCGACATTTCTGCATTGATCGACCGTTCATGAGCCATGTGTCCGTTTGTTTCTGCCGCTTTTTTCTTTTCGAGCGCGACGTCAATGGGATCACCAAACAGGAAGAAGAGTTTTTTTCTGATTCCCTTTGCGTTCTTTACATCGTGGAACATGTCGGCGTACTCATGAAAGTTTATGTGAAACGGATTAGCCTTGTTTTTGATGTTGGTGGTTATTCCATATACCGCCTGTTCTTCTTCGGGCTGGTAGGTTCCAAATATCCGATCCCATATAATGAAAGTCGCTCCAAAGTTTTTGTTAATGTACTTTTCCTGTGATCCGTGATGTACGCGGTGGTTGGAGGGTGTCGCGAAAATATACTCAATCGCAGGATGAAGTTTCCGGATGTATTCGGTATGCACCCAGAACTGAAAGAGCACGGCAATTTGATTTACAACGAATATGATTACCGGGTGGAAACCAAGAAACGATACGGGTAGAAAAAAGACGAGTTTGATGTACTGCACCCAACTGAGCCTGAACGATACGGTCAGGTTGTAGTATTCACCAGAGTGATGTGCAACGTGAGTCGCCCACCAGAATCGCTGGTGATGCGAGACACGGTGAGCCCAGTAGCTGCAAAGATCAAAAAGGATATAACAGGGTAGAAAAGTCCACCAGTTGAGCTGCATACGCCACGGAATCAGGTTATAGACCCAGATCAGCATATAGAACAAAATGAGCTTGATTGCCGCTCCGATGATTACATTGCCAGTTCCTACGAAAATTGAGCCTATTGTTTCTTTGTTCTCGTAGTATTCTTTGTGTTGTTTTCGCGAGATCAGATATTCAAGCAATACGAAAGCGAACATGACGGGGGCGGCCCAGATAATGATATTAGGGGCACTGCTGCCAAGGTCCCCTGCATTTTCAAAAGGAATTTTATCAGCGCCAAAAAGTGAATCCATAATAATGATCTCCAGTGAACTCGTTTTTTATTGTCGTAATGTTTAAAATATGATACCACGCGACCGTGGCACGCTTTTTTGAAGCGGCCAACAAGTTAATTGACCAGTTCAACTGTTTGAAGCCAATACGTTAGAAAGCTCGAAACCTTCTGGTCAATATCCTGCACGCGGGAAGGCTTTTGAATGAAGGAGTTCGCTCCATTCTTATAACATTCCCTAACGATTTCCTCAGATTTAGTTCCGCTCAATACTACGAGCGGAATATGGGCGAAAGCTGATTCGCGACGGATTATTTTAATAATGTCGACAGCAGTACCGGGCATCAGGTGATAATCCAGCAGGATCACCGCCGGCAGAGGCGACTTCCGGGAAACACAGTCCCGGAGATATTGCATCATTTCTGCTCCGTCGTTGAACACTACCGTGTCAACAGCGTGCTCGCTGAAAAATTGCCTGGTTATGTACTGGTCATCCTCATCATTTTCGACCGTGAGGATATAAGGCGCTTTCATGCTTGGTAAGATAAACGAAAATTCGCGGATTCCCGGCGGAAATCGGCATTAATACAGGAGCAATAATTTGCGATCGGGAGACATTTTGTTTCCATAAACTGCGTAACTTCGTCAGTTCAGTATGTTGACTCCTGTGAAACCTAAGCATTTTGGATTCGTATTGATATTGGTTCTCGCGATTTTTGGATGTTCGCGGAAGCAAAGTGAGTCTCATAAGGGGAACAGTCCTCTCCACATTGACGAAACACAGCTTAAGAAAGGTGACGTTTTCCGACCGTTTGCGTATATAAAACCGCGCGAGCACGAGTGGAAAGTAGAGATTCGCATATCAGGCGAAGACCTTCTTGATATCGATGTGAGTCGCCAAATGACGTCGCGTCGCTTCTGGACAACTGATGCAAGTGTCCTCCATGAGATTGCGGCGTGGGAATTCGTCTATGGGCGAAAAGCGACACATAATGCGAGCAGTACACTCCGCATTTACCGCGACAACCAGCTTGTGGAAAAACACGGCATCGTAATTGAACGTCACACCCTCGGATTTCAGTCCGTAAAATACGGACTTCTCATCCCCAAAAGTGATGAGCTACTTTTTCGTGCAATAGAGCATATGAATAATTATTGATCTCCACTCCAGACTAGTAGTCTTTTAATATTTCAATCTTTTCTATTGGTATGTCCGATTTAATCGAAACGCTTTCACAACCGTGGCCCTGGTATATCTCCGGCCCACTGATTGGTCTGACTGTCCCTGCATTATTACTGTTGGGAAACAAATCATTTGGAATATCTTCCACACTGCGGCACTTATGCGCGATGTGCATTCCTGCAAAGATTCCGTTCTTTCAGTATAATTGGCGGAAGGAATCGTGGAATCTCGTTTTTGTTTTTGGAATTTTTTTGGGTGGCTTCTTTTCCGCTCAGTTTCTCGGCAGCAAAGACGAAGTAGTCATTGACGAGAACCTGAGGGCTGAATTATTATCCTACGGTATCAGTAATTTTTCTGCCCTCGTTCCTGCAGACCTTTTTGATTTTCATATGCTTTTTTCATTAAAAGGTTTTGTGCTGATAGTAGTCGGAGGTGTGCTTGTCGGATTTGGAACTCGCTACGCAGGTGGGTGTACATCAGGTCACTCCATTACCGGGATTTCGATGCTTCAACCCGCCTCGATGATTGCAACAGTTTGTTTCATGGCGGGCGGTTTCATTTGCTCCAACCTTATTCTCCCTTTTGTTCTTTCATGGTAACTGATGACGAGATGACAAGCCAGACTCCATCCAAACACGCCGATTTCGAAATGAATAATATAACGGAACAAGTTCGTTCAAATTCTATCGGCTTTTACCTCCGTTTTCTTTTCGCAGGCGTGATATTTGGAATTCTGCTTGTGAAGTCTGAAGTGATTTCATGGTTCCGTATACAGGAAATGTTCAGGCTCCAGTCTTTTCATATGTTTGGAGTGATTGGTTCTGCAGTGTTTGTCGGGATTGTTTCAGTATTAATTATAAGGAAGTTCAAACTCCGCACCGTAGATGGGGAGACGGTTCATTTTGAGCCGCGTCGTTTTCACAAGGGAAATGTAATTGGTGGATTGATTTTTGGTTTTGGATGGGCGCTCACGGGTGCGTGCCCCGGACCTCTCTATGCGCAGATCGGTACCGGAGCACTCGTCGTGATTGTGACGTTGTTAAGCGCCGTGGCGGGCACGTGGCTCTATGGCTATTTTCAGTCAAAACTGCCACACTAAGCTTTCCTTGAACTAATTTGCGAGCGCAGCGCATCGGTGGTTTTGGATGCAGCTTCTTCGAATGTCTTGCACTGACGCGATGCATACAGATCATTGCCTGGAATACCGAGCCGAATTTCACATACCTTATTTTCGCGAGTGTCAGAATTATCGAGCCTTAACGTAACATTCGCGTCAAGAATATCATCCGAAAATCTTCCCAGTTTTTCAACCTTTTCAGTGACGAAGTCGAGGAGTTTTTGATCTGCTTTAAAATCGGGAGTCTGAATTATTATTTTCATAGTTTCATTTAATTTAATAAAGGTACGACATCGCGGGGTGAGACCGCCATTCTCAATGTAACGAAAAATGAATAACCTTGTTTGGAGCGCGTGGTTTAATGAAGCAACCTTTCGAGTTTGGGCTGATTCAAAATGCGAATTCCCTCTTCGGAAATTTCAATTAAGCCTTCGTCCTTGAAGTCGGCAAGCGTTCGATTCAACGATTCCGTCGCCGTTCCGACTATATTTGAGATGTCCTTCCTGCAAATTGGAATGACCGCTGAATTGTGAATAGCGAGCATTTTATGATGCAGCTTCAGCAATGAATCTGCTACACGCTGCCGAACGGATTGATAGGCAAGGTTCAGTAGCCGGTTTTCGGCTTCGACGAGCTGGTGCGAGAGCAGCTTGATGAATTTCCGTGCCATGTCTTTGCTTGAATACACGACGTTCAGGAACTCTTGTCTTGGAATCATCATGATCTCTGCTTCTTCCAAAACCTCGGCGTTTTCATTGTATGACTTTTCTTCGAGTAGCGCGACGTAGCCGAGGAAGTCTCCGGCGCTGTGAATGCCGGTAATCAGTTCCTTGCCGTCATAGTTGACTTTGTATGTCTTAATCTCTCCTTTTCGAATGAAGTACAGATCGGTAGGAGTCTGACCCTCCATAAAAAGAAACTCTTTCTTGCGATACGTTCGCACCGGACGATTTGTATAGAGTCGCTCAAGTTCCTTTAGTTCTTTGGTTTCGCTGAAAAGCGTGGAAAGGTTGAAATCGTTGGTCGCGTAACTGGTCTTCAACGTTTCTTTTTTCTTAAGCCGAATTTCGATGACCTTGAGGAGATCCGTGCTGTCAAATGGCTTGGTAATATAGTCGTCGGCGCCCAGGTTCATACCTTCGCGTACTTCGGACTTATCGGCTTTTGCGCTGAGGAATACGAACGGGATGCTCGCCGTTTCCGGGTCGTGATTTAGTATGTGCAACACACCGTATCCGTCCAGTTCGGGCATCATAATGTCACAGAGAATAAGATCAGGCTGTGATTGCTGTGCGACCGCAACGCCCTGTTTTCCGTTGCTCGCGTACAAGACATCATAATTCGCCAGTTCAAGAATACTGGTGATATTCTCCGCCATTTCGGAATTGTCTTCAATCAACAGTATCCTGGGCGACTTATTGTTTGTTGAAAGGGTGGTTTGCATAGTTTTATCCAGTTCGGAAAACGGTGGTTTTCATCTGGTCTCCTTGCGAGACAAGATAGTGGGCGGCTTACTCGCTGGTTATGAGGTAACTCACAGCACCCTATGATATTTATCAGGATTCCCGTTAGGTCGTGAGGCAGGGAGTCGCCTTAACACAACGGGTGCGGTACAAACGGTGATGACCACCAATATCCACAAATTTCCTCTGCCAATATTGTATTGGTTGAGGTTGTCTGTCAGGGTGCCGCCGGTAAGCAGGGTAAGGATTAATTCAAACAAAACGGTCAGGACCATCCATGTAAACCCGACTGCCCACGCCGCTGAAGTACTCTCAAGCCGGATTCGTTCATTAAGTAGTATGACAAATGCTACTATGATTGCAATAAGGAGTATTGTAGAAATCTGGTGAGCCATCTGTTCGCCGAATACATGACTGTAGGTGAGGTCGCGAAGTACGCCGTTGAAGATCGCTATGAATGGGAGCGCCAGCCAGGCCAGTTTGTAGCGGATGAGTCTTGAGTGAAGTGATGTATTCATGGCAGTCGCAGAGATTTCTAATGTTTTAAACGAAATCGCCGCACCTGCGCTGCTATCACGGAGCAGACGTATTGCAGGAATGAACATGATCTTTATCACAAAAAAAGCGGAATTTGAGTTCCGCTTTTTGAGTCAGTACCATCCATCCTTCTGCGTATGGCACCGAATTGCTTGTTTATGAAAAGTATATCAAAAGTTCCGGGCATCAAGACCAGTTTGTATGCTGTAATGGAAAGAAGGGCGGCCCGTCTGACTGCCCCTTGTTTGTTCTTTGTGTTATGCTTGCCTGATACCTGGAACTCTTAATTTTTACCGAGACGAAAGTAGGAGGAGACTGGACGGCTATAAATGACAACGATCAAAGTGGTCGGAGACTTTTATCGCAATCGGAAAGTCGCCCGGAGGAGGCGACTTTCTTCAGATTAAAGCAAACCAGAGAGGTTTTTCGACGTCTTCGCCGACGATCTCGCGAGGAATGAAATGTATGTAAAGGTGAATAAGTCTCGTCACTCCTCCAATGACTATACTTTGGAAACGAAATGATCTTTCTGTGTAAATCGGCGTCCGGTGTCACCGTGGCAAGATCATTTTCGTCATGTCGTGCAAACGTTTTTTATAACGCGCGCGTTTTACCTGCGATAGCGGTCGTTATCAGTAACAGGATGGTTGAATTTCAAGTTTGCTGTTGCTTTTGTTCAACCTAAAGAAAGGAGGTACCATGTCTAATCCCAGTAAAGTTTTATCAACCATTTTCATCCGAAACACATTCACAGGTTCCTGATAAACTGGTTAGTTTGGCCTTGTGAAAGTTTTTGAAAATTTGATAAAATTCAATGAGGATTTGTCCGATGGATTTTCCATCGGACTTTTTTTTGAGGCGGATTTGACTATACAGTAACGCGATCATTGACAGGTGTCCCGACGCCAGCCAGTATGTCCTTGATTCCACGAAGCGGGATTATCACCCAGTCGGGACGATTATTTAGCTCATAATTCAGTTCATAAACTGCTTTTTCCAGAAGAAAGGTGGTCATAAGTATTTCAAGGTCGCTCTTTTCGCGGGGAATGAACGCACTTCCTTTCACAGTATCGATGTACGCTGACATGAAGAACCCGCTCATGTAATGGTACCACTGGTCAACAAAAGGCATGAGTCGAGGATAATCTTCCTTTCGAATCTGGTTATCGAGAAAGAGGCTGCCATATGCGGCATAGTGGAATGAACGAATCATTCCGGCGACATCACGTAGCGCCGAACGTTTCAGTCTGCGCTCACTAAAGCTTCGGGCGGGCTCGCCTTCAAAGTCAGTAATCACGAAATCCTTTCCGGTGTAAAGCACCTGTCCCAGGTGGTAGTCGCCGTGAATCCGAATCTTAACGACGTCAATCTTATGATGATATATCCTTTTGAATACGTTAAGAATGTCATCTTTGCGATCCATAACATATTGTGCATCCTCACGAACTTCGTCACTCAGTTTATGCATGTTACGCGCCTGACTTTGAAATGTACTTCTTACCAGTGATTGAAGACCTGCATATAGCGATCGCTGATAATGCAGTGAGTAGGGTTCTGGTGCGAACTCCGGAGCCGTTCCGGTCGCAAGCAACTTGTGCATCTCGGCTGTACGTACACCCAGAAGGAATGCCTGTTCAGCGACGGGTGCTTCGAGGTGGTGCTTCATACTCTCCGGAATTTTTTCATATTCAATCGGGTCGATGATTGTTCCACGGCTCGTTGAAGGTTTGATGATTTCTGGTTGTGCAAGAATGTTCTCGTTGAACGTGTCTAGTCTTTCCAACATGTAATTCCACGCATCGCCACTTGCTTCGACCAATTCCTGCAGGAGCCCGAGAACGATGGGCTCTTTGCCAAAATGCCATTCAATTGCACCAGCGAATGCCGGGATGTTTGCAAATTTGGCTTGCTCAGAGAGGAAGCGTGTTAATTCAAGATCCGGATTGATTGCCTGATCTACTTTGCGAAACAGTTTCAGGAAAAATTTGTTGTCGTAAATGATGCTCGTGTTACTTTGTTCGCCACCCAATACTCGAGGGCGAATACGATCCTGTCGACTTACGTGGTCTGATAACAAGTCATTACCGTAGAACACGATTTCCGAATCTTCGCGGATAGTCGTATCGTGACGGGCCATCTTCAAAAGAAGTTCTTCCTGTAATTCAAGTCCGTAAATGCCATCGTAAAGAATTCCGTCTATTTCGCCAACCTGAAGGCGCGCGATGACGGATTGGGGGCACGTGTCAATGAGCTTCTGCTGAAACGTATCCGAACCAAACGAAACAGGAAGCTGATAAGTCTCCGGCAACCCACTGTCGTACCTCACTTCTATGAGGAAAATTATAGGAGAAAATTCCGTTTCGTTCAAGATCAGGTGATCCGTGATCCGGATATCTTCAATGTTTCTTCCTTTGCCGCCGAACCAGCGCATGCGCTGGAAATAGTCTTCCAATACTTTTCGTTCCAGCATCTCAAGGACTGGTTTGTCAAGAAGTTCGTTCCATGCGGATAGGCTGATCTCAGGAAGCTTGCGCTCATGGTCAACGCGGTGTTGTGCTTTTTCAAGGACGAACCAAAGGCAGTCGTGGGCACCTAATGTGAAGAAGTAAGGCGTACCTTCCTTGACAGTGGGGAATTTATTGCGACTGAATACTTCAACAGGGATGTAACCGTGGAATTTTTCAATGTCTATTTCGGCTGGCTGTGTATATCGCGAAAGGTTGACGATAACAAGAAGCGTTTCATCTTCATACGTACGTGTGAACGCCAATATTTTCGGATTTTCGGAGTGAATGAATTGCATGTCACCCCGACTCAGGGCCTTGTAGTGTTTACGCTTGTTGATAATCCGCTTCATCCACCAGAGTAGTGAAGACGTACTCTGAGACTGCAGTTCAACGTTGAGCGACTCATAATGATACTCCGGGTCAAGTATCACCGGCAAATACAATCGCTGCGGGTTTGTCGATGAGAAGCCTGCGTTCCGATCAGCACTCCATTGCATGGGAGTCCGTACGCCATCGCGATCACCAAGGTAAAAGTTGTCACCCATTCCAATCTCATCTCCATAGTAAATTACCGGGGTCCCGGGGAGGGAGAATAGAAGGTAATTGAGCAGCTGAATTTTTTTCCGGTTGTTTCCCATCAACGGTGCAAGCCGATGGCGGATGCCGAGGTTGATACGTGCTTTAGGATCTTTAACGTAAACCTTATACATGTAGTCGCGTTCCTCATCAGTCACCATTTCGAGAGTTAATTCGTCATGGTTACGGAGGAAAATCGCCCATTGGCAGGTTTCCGGTATTTCAGGGGTTTGATCGAATATATCGGTTATAGGATAGCGATCTTCGGTCTGCAACGCCATGAACATTCGCGGCATAACCGGGAAGTGGTAATTCATGTGGCATTCGTCACCGTCTCCAAAGTATGCGGCGGAATCTTCAGGCCACATGTTTGCTTCTGCGAGTAGTAATGTGCCCGGAAAATTATCATCGATATGCTTGCGAAGTTTTTTCAGAAAAGCATGCGTCTCAGGAAGGTTTTCACCATTTGTCCCTTCGCGTTCAAATAAGTAGGGGACGGCATCCAGCCTGAAACCGTCAACTCCCATTCTGCACCAGAAGTTGAGAATCTCAAAAACTTCCTGCTGAACAACCGGATTATCGTAATTGAGATCGGGCTGATGATGAAAGAAACGATGCCAGTAATACTGACCTGCGACCGGATCCCAAGTCCAGTTTGAACTTTCAAAATCCTGAAAAATTATTCGGACATCCTTGTACTTAGTCGGATCATCCGTCCAAACATAGTAATTCCGCTCAGGAGAACCTTTTGGTGATCTGCGTGCGCGTTGAAACCATGGATGTTGATCGGAGGTGTGATTGATGACTAGTTCAGTGATGATCTTCAGGTTTCTCGCGTGAGCTTCTTTTAGTAATTGCTGAAACTGACGGAGGTCTCCATACGCCGGATTGATTGAGTAGTAATCAGAGATATCGTAACCATCATCACGCAGTGGTGAAGGATAAAAGGGAAGAAGCCAAATTGCTGTCACACCGAGATCCTTCAGGTAATCGAGTTTTTCAAGGAGACCCTTGAAGTCGCCGATACCATCACCGTTTCCGTCTCGAAATGCTTTTATATGAAGTTCATAGATAACGGCATCTTTATACCAATGCAGTTGATCGTCAAGTGTCTGATGGGACTGGGACATAGATTAACTTTTTGTGAGAACTCGCGGGCTCCTTCAAAACCTAAAAAAATATACCAAGCCACCGACCTTAGGCCAATGACAATTCTGTCGCGATTGAAGTATTAAATTCTACACAAAAAGTGTGAATCGAAAGAAATATCCTGATTTACCAGCCCGGCCTTATGCCAGGTGCGTAAGGAAAATGCTGTGATCGATAATAATCCAGATCATGGGCCGGTTTTTCAAGCCCATCGGGAATTTTGTGTTTTGAGAACGATTGAAAGTAGAGAACGCACGCGTCTCGCCACCAGCGCGCTTCCTTTTCCTGAATGTTCAGTAAAGTTGTGACGTGTGTGAACCGATCCGGATCAATTGCATCTTTAACACTTTGCCATTGTTTCTGCATACCGGAAACATCTTCAGCACCTGAATAGTAATGATAACAAAGTTCATCCCACAACGTTTTGCCTGATTTCATGCGGAAGGTCCATGGCAGATGGTGAAACCACAGCAGGTATTCATCAGGACAGGTTTTGGCATCCTCATAGATCTTCTGAACATTCGGATGATATTGTTCGAGGGCATTGCTGCCTGTCTTTGTCCGGTCAAACCCAATGCCAAGGCTATCTGCTTTGTGATAATAGACAGACGTCCAGTCCTCGCGTTGTCTGTTGGCAATCCACGGTGCGGGGCCGTAATGATGGCTCCAGCCCATAATGTGATGAAGCCCCAGTGGCGTCATATAGCTCACGGTGATTTCGCGGGATCGCATCATCATGTCAACAATGGTTGAACGCGGGCGCTCTTTTGGTGTGAATGTCATGGACGTCCATTCATTTGCAAGTTGTTTAACATCTGCGTCCGGATCCCACGCCATTCTACCATAGGCATACCAGTTGGACTGCGCAAACGGATGGCCACACCAGTTTCTGTCGTTCCCGATGTTTGATACGCCGGCGATTGCAGTCAATGTATCATTAAACAAAGTTCCGTCGATCACCTTTCGAACAGTAGACCCTTCGCCTTTGACAAACGTGTCACTATCCAGTGTTTCTTTAAACATCGTTGGAAGATATACGAGATGTGTTGCAAAGCCGAGGTATTCCTGCGTGAGCTGAAACTCCATCATCAATGGCGTTTTCGGCATAGCTCCGAAGAGTGGGTGAAACGGCTCCCGTGGTTGAAAATCCAATGGCCCGTTTTTAACCTGTACGATAACATTAGGAAGAAACTTGCCGTCGAGGGGCACAAATTCGTTATATGCCTGTTTTACGCGATCGGTTTTGTCTTCGTTTGCATAAACAAAAGCTCGCCACATCACGATACCGCCGAAAGGTTGTACGGCTTCTGCCAGCATATTGGCACCATCTGCGTGCGAACGGTTGTAGTTCTGGGGACCGGGTTGGCCTTCGGAGTTGGCCTTGACTAGGAAACCACCGAAATCAGGAATGAGTGCGTATATTTCTTTCGCCTTTTCCTGCCACCAGAGGCGAACCTTCGGATCAAGCGGATCCGCCGTTGGAAGTTTTCCAATCTCAATAGGGGCGCTAAACCGTGCTGTGAGGTACACGCGAATTCCGTAAGGTCTGAATACATCGGCAAGAGCCTTAACTTTTTCGAGGTAAGGACCGGTAAGTACCAATGCATTTGCGTTCACGTTTGTGACGACTGTCCCGTTGATCCCGATAGAAGCATTAGCGCGCGCATAATCGTGATATCTTGGATCGATGTAGTCGGGAAGTTTGTGCCAATCCCAGAGAGAAAATCCTGCGTAACCGCGTTCTACGGTTCGGTCAAGGTTATCCCAGTGATTTAAAAGACGATGCTTGATTTTCGGCGAGTCTGCAATTGTCAATGACTGCAACGGAGACGCTGTCTGCAGGAGTCGCAGAAAATGAAAGGTGCCGTATAAAAGCCCGATGTCGGAGTTAGCAGTTATGATCAGGCACGTTTTTCC
>JAEZDW010000365.1 GCA_023417955.1 Bacteroidota bacterium | reverse complement strand
ACTTTGGACAGACTGGTCTTATACGAGGAAACTGTCTCGGACCTGGCAGATGTCTTTCGTTTCAATCCTTTGCTTTGGGACTTGTTACTTTTCCACCGGCGCGAACCTGAGTCCGATTCAGTCTCCTCAATCGTTCGTCCGGAGACAACAGATTTTTCGTCGAGAAGTATGTCCCTATCGGATACAAATTCATCTCTGTGTTTGATCAGCAACCATGAATTATCGCCGCGGCTTTTTGTTTGTACCAGGGCAAATTCGCCCTGAAGCTTTGTTCCAAATAGTCGAATCTTAAGAGAGCCTTTCTTGAGACCAGCGGTGACTTGTTTCTCGCGATCTTTTTTTGTCTTGAAGTCTCCTACCGGCTCATAGGTACCCTGATCCCAAATGATAACAGTTCCTGCACCATAATTTCCTTCAGGAATGATTCCTTCGAAATTGTTATAATCCATCGGGTGATCCTCAACCTGCATGGCAAGTCGTTTGTCAGCGGGAAGTAATGAAGGGCCCGTGGGAACCGCCCAGCTTTTCATAACGCCGCGTAGTTCCAACCTGAAGTCATAATGCAGCCGTGAAGCGGCGTGCTTCTGCACGACAAATGACAATTCGCCGGACGCAGATTTTCCGCCCTCCGGCTCAGGCGTGTTATTGAACTTTCGCTTCTTTTTGTATTCTGCCAACCCCATGGCTATTTGACAGACCAAACTAATGCCAGCCGGTGGACATTGGGATGAAATCGAACGTATCACCGAAAAAGCGTATCTTTGAAACCATGACAGAAAAACTGAATCTACTCGAAGAAACGCTTTCCCATTTTGAAGAGGGAGCCCGTTCGGTCCGTGCATACACAAACGAAACCACGTATATATTCACACGCGTTTCAAATTCAGCCGAGTTTTATGTAACCCTGGAAGAGCCAGGCTTTCCTAAAACCAAGGTCAGCAGTATCGATCAGTATTTCCGTGAAGTTTTTGGAATCGAGGTGCTCCACTAACTGATTCCAATTGTGTATGATAGTGGTGCAAGAGGCACACACCACTATTTCAGGATATTCTCCCCTCACTTTGATGATTATTCGAATCGCAATGATTCAATCGGGTCGAGTTTGGACGCCTTGTGTGCCGGATAGTAGCCTGAAATCAGTCCCACTGCGACACAAACCACGAATCCGATAAAGATCCAGACCCATGGTACGATGAATGAGTCATTTCCCAGCAACCGGGAGGCACCGTTTCCGGCGAGGATACCAAGGACCACGCCTGCTGCGCCGCCAATTATACACACGACAATTGCTTCAATGACAAACTGTTGTTTGATTTTCTTTGGTGTTGCGCCCAGCGCTTTACGCACGCCGATTTCACGCGTACGCTCGGTAACAGAAACCAGCATAATATTCATTAGCGCAATTGAAGCACCAAGTAACGTTATAATACCGATTGAGAATCCGACAATCTGAGCTTTGCTGGAAAGGCCATCGAGTTCTGCCAGGGTGTCGCTGCGTTTCAATTCGAAGGAATCGGGCTGGCCAGGATCGTCGCCGCGAATCCGCCGCAGGAGGCCGGTTGCCTCACCCATGGCGTACTCCATCTGGGTAGGATCCGGAATACCAACTGAAAGCCTGTAACTCAGTCCCCTGCCGCCTGAAAGCTGGTTGGCCTTCACGATGGAAACAAAAGCCATATTATCGTAATTGGAAGACGGATCGCCAAATCCGCCCTTTTCCTTGAGCACACCAATAACGCGGAACTGGCCGCCCATGAATGAAACCTCAGTATTTTCAATAGACTCACCCTCCTTGTATAATGTCGTATAGACTTTATAGCCCAGGATAACCATCTGAGTTCCGGTTCGGATTTCGCGCTTAGAAAATGCCCTGCCCTGCTCGAACTCAAGGTTCTTCAGCGGGAAATAGTCGTCATTCACACCCGTTACGAAAATGTTTGGATTCGTTTTGTTCGAGCTGCGCTTTACTTCTGCTATCCCGGTAACGACCGCGTGCAAACTGACGGTCGATGGAACTTTGTATTCTTCGATAAACTTAAACGCCTCGTTCATCGTAATCAGCGGATAGGTTTTTTCAGCGACGCCTTGCGTACTGCCGCCGCGGTGAGTTTTCGATCGTATGTTGAAGGTGTTTGCTCCCAGCGAGGAAAGGCTTTTCAGGAGAGACGCCTTGATCCCGTCAACTGCGGTAAGAACTCCAACGAGTGCCGTGATTCCCAGCGTAATGATCATCGCGGTGATTATCGACCGGAGCAGGTTTGCCCGAACCGAGCGAAGCCCTTCCCTAAAATTTTCTATCAGATTCATGCAAGGAGACTAAACTATTCATTAATACGTTGATCTGCCAGGGCAGAATGTTACATCTGGCAGTAAAATTTTCAAAATAAAGTGACTTTCCAGCCGAAATCCGATAGATAATTCCACAAAATGCCCCGATTTGATAACTTTATAGACCCGAAAACCGAGTAGCATGACAAGAAGCGTTCTGACGGCAATCGTATTTTTTTTGTCCCTCACAGGGTTTGCGAACTCCATTCTGATCCCGATGGATCAGAAACAAACCAATCACCTGAAGGCATATGGGGTTGCTTACTGGATCCTCAAAGGCGACATGGAGGTTGAATGGCTGCTCAACTACCGGGGCGGAAGTTTCATGTGTCAGTATCATCCATCCATTCAAAACGAACTCGTGGTCCGCGGTGTCAGCTTCGAGATAATTTCGGACGCGCAGGCAAACCAGATCATTTCAGAGATTGCGAGTCCGGCTGTGAATTACGACATCATGAAGTTGGAGAAGTATCCCAAAATCGCCGTCTATTCACCGAAGACAAAACAGCCCTGGGATGATGCAGTTACGTTGGTTTTAACGTATGCTGAAATCCCCTACGATATCATCTACGACGACGACGTACTCAAAGGCGTGTTACCGAAATACGACTGGTTGCATCTTCACCACGAAGACTTCACGGGTCAGTACGGCAAGTTCTACGGTAACTTTTCTAATATGCCGTGGTACATAGAACAGCAAAAAGAAGCCGAGGATATAGCACGACGAAATGGCTTTACGAAGGTTTCGCAGCTTAAGCTTGCTGTCGCGAAAATGATCAAAGAATTTGTCGCGGGTGGCGGCTTCATGTTTGCCATGTGCTCGGCAACTGATTCCTATGACATTGCGCTCGCGGCCGAAGGAATCGATATCTGTGAACGCATGTACGATGGTGATCCTGCCGACCCAATGGCTCAGCAAAAACTGAATTATAACAATACCTTTGCTTTTCAGGATTTCAAGCTCGTACGCGATCCGTATCAGTATGAGTTCTCCGACATCGACAACCCGCCGCAGGAACGCGGACTGCGCCAGGATAACGATTACTTTTCGCTTTTCGAATTCTCTGCCAAGTGGGATCCTATTCCTACTATGCTTACGCAAAACCACACAAGAATCATCAATGGCTTTTTCGGACAGACCACCGGCTTCAAGAAGAATCTGATTAAGCCGGATGTGGTTGTCATGGGCGAGAACAAGGATATCCGCGAAGCAAAATACCTGCACGGCGTCCTCGGTAAGGGATTCTGGACATTTTACGGCGGCCACGATCCCGAAGATTACCAGCACCAGGTCGGCGAAGAACCGACTGATCTGAATCAACATCCGAATTCACCGGGCTATCGCCTTATCCTGAATAACGTACTGTTCCCCGCAGCAAAAAAGAAGAAACAGAAGACGTGAGCGCGCTCGGTGGCAAGGACTACTGTTCAACCAGCTTACCTTCCTTCACTTTTACGATACGCGCTTCAGGATGCTGCTCTGCGTAGCGTTGTCGATACTTTTCTGCTTCCGCTTCCGAACGAAATTTTCCCGATGTCCAGTGAAAAACGTTATCCTTATCAGGAATTACATCGACACCCCATACATAGGCGCGTTGTGAAGTAAGTATTTTCCATGGGTCTTCATCGCCGCGCGTTGTGAGCAATAAGACCGCATAACGCATTTCCGACTTATCCGGCACGACTGTGATTTCAGCGACGTTTACATTATGCTTTGATGAAAGCGCGCGCGAGTCTTTCAGGAATAAGTCGTACGCAGCACGGGAAGCAGCGTCCTTGATATAGGCATAATTCTTCGAATCACCGTTGGCTGCAGGCAGTATATAGTAATCTTTATCAGCGTCGGCCGTGCGATACACCCATTGCAGATAATATCCGGCCGTGTCGATTGCAACGGTTGAGCTATCCGTGCCAAACGCAACTTTGCGCAATCTCAGGTAGGCCATTGATCCGCCATCAGTGTACTGTTTGCGTTGTCCTGAAACAAAGTTGCCGAGGGAATATGCGACAAACTGATTTCGGTCTTTTCGCCATTCCATTGGTTGTATTACGTGCGGGTGCGCTCCGATCACGAGCATAGCACCGTGTTTGAAGCAGAACTCAGTTATCATTTTCTGCGCCTTTGAGGGAAGGCGTTCGTACTCATTACCCCAGTGCGGAAATACGACAATAACGTCAGGATTCTCTTCCTTCGCGCGAAGAATATCACGTCGAATTAATGCGGTGTCAAGCATGTTTACAATGCTGGGTTTGTGTACCGGCAGTCCGTTCGTTCCGTATGTATAATTCAGGATGGCAATTGTAAATCCGTTTTTATACAACATCATTGGCGTGGCGCTTACCCGGTCTGCACTGTCGAGAAAGGTTCCGGTGCGCGGAATGCCAAGGCTGTCGAGTACTTTTATCGTTCGAACAATACCTTTTCGACCGCGATCTGCGCTGTGATTGTTGGCGGTCACCAATGCGTCGAACCCCGCATCCTTCAACGTTACGGCTAATTCATCGGGGGAACTGAATTGCGGATAACCTTTGTAAGGCGGACCAGCCAGCGTCACTTCAAGGTTTGCAATTGCCAGATCGGGAGCACTGATATATGGTTTTATAAATTGAAAGCAAGGGTTGTAATCATACGATTTCGTCGCCGGATTGTAAGCCGACGCAATTTGAGAATCGTGTCCCATTACGTCGCCGCCGAATAACAACGAAACGTATGTCGTATCCTGCGCACGCAAAACGAATGATACACCAATAAAAAAACAGAACAACAGTTTATGCTTCATAAAAAAAATTAGTTCCTATGAAATCCGTTAACGTGAAGAATCGAATCTTCGACGACCACGTATACCTGATCATCTTTCAAGGGTCTGATCCGCGC
>JAEZDW010000341.1 GCA_023417955.1 Bacteroidota bacterium | reverse complement strand
ATAGCACAAACCCGCGCAGGGAAATTTTAAGCGCCCAAAAATAGATGGATTTGGAGGCGTAACCAAACATTTTCCGAAAGGAAGTCGCCGCTGACGTGGACCGGAAATCCCTTCGAAAGGCGTTAGTGATACGTCTTTTCGCCCGCCCGGATTGGTATCACCAGCAGGTTGTCAGGTGGTGGCAAAGGACAGGAGAATTTTTCCGAATACGCGCAGTACGGATTGTACGCCTTGTTGAAGTCGAGCGTAATCGTGTTGCTGCCCTGAACGCGATTTACGTCGAGATAACGTCCGGCGCCGTACGTTTCCTCGGCGCTGGTACCATCACCAAAAGCCAGAAACAGCTTGCCACGGGCGGGCCCCATACCGATCATCTCAAGAATGAGCAGACGGTTCCGGAACCCCATCAGATCAAATTCCGCGTAAGCGTACTCCATGTAACGCTCTTCCTTGCCGTCGTTGGTCGCGACCACAACAAGTTTCCGGTCCTCCACGGGCGTGAGATCAGCCGTGATCTTGTATTTGATATCCGGCGGAAAGTATTTGAGCCCTTCAAAGGAATCAGGATCATCGGCAAAGGGCGACTCCTTTGATGTGCGCATGAACGTATCCTTTTCACGGCGTTCCTTCAGAATGGTGTTCGTGTACTCGGTTTGATCCTTGCTCCCATAAATCGTGTAAAACACGGTTATGATAACCGAGGCGACAACGATGAGCAGGATAATATTACGTGGTTTCATGCGACATGGCTTGTAAGTCCGGGCAAGTATCGAACATCACGCGCAAAGTTTCAAGCTTCGCTCAACAAAAGGGTTATTGCCCGACTCCGGTAGCCTGAGCGTTCACCTTCGCGTGATAGTTGTCCCATTCGCGAATAGCATCCCTGTATTTGTCGAAGATTCCCAGGAACAGCGGTATGCCCCTGTCGGGAAGCGCGCCGGGGGCATTGGCAAGTATGCATATCGCCATATTATCCTTCTGACTCACGGCTACCTCACTGCGGTAACCGTTCACAAAACCACCGTGGTAGACAAGCGTGTCACCCGGGAAGTGAAGGATACGCCACCCCATGCCATACCAGGAGTCGCTGATACGCCGCGAGCGGTTATAGTTTCTGTTTCTGGACGGCGCTTTTACAAACGGCGTGAAACACGCTTTCAACGTTTCGGGTTTAATCACATCGGGGCGCGTACCTACCAATGCTTTCATCCACTGTGCCATATCGTAAATGCTGGCATTCACTCCGCCAGCAGGGGCTACGTTGTAATACGTGTTGTTGATTGCAACGCGACGCCATCCGCCCTTGCGTGGCATATGCGGCTTCGCGACGTTGTCGTCGGACATAATAGAAAAATAATCAATCGATGCGTCGGACATTCCCAGCGGACCAAATACTTTTTCGATCATCCACGCCTCGTAGCTCTTGCCTGTACTGCGGTGAATCGCTTCACCGATAAGGCTATACGCAACATTCTGATAGCTGTATGTCACGCCCACCGGGGTAGCCAACGGAACATCCTGCAGGCGCTTCAACAACTCCGTCAATGGCAACCCTTCTTCAACGAGATTGGTGTATGCATGAAAGGGAAGTCCTGTCGTATGACTCAGCACATTGCGAATGCGCAGTTTCTGTGTTTGCTCGGGTGAGTGCAAAGAAAAGTCGGGAACATATTTCGTAACGGGATCATCCCAGTTCAGGCGGCCTTCTTCTACCATGATGCCTGCAAGAAATGACCCAAAACATTTTGACACGGATGCAAGTCTGAAAACCGTGTGCACATTTACGCTGTCGTCGGTGCCTGCTTCGCGAACGCCAAATCCTTTCATGTACACGATAGTTGAATCCTTGACGACTGCAACGGCGGCACCGGGAGTATGCGAAATGAGGTTCATGATTTCGAGCTGCCGTTCGAATTCTTCGATGACCACATCCATATGCGGATTGTGTGGTGGCCGGGCGGCTTCTACCCTGACAGGAACGACTGTTTCATCTTCGCGGCTGCTGACGTATATCTGACCAACGAGAATCGGTACGATGAGGAAAACGGAAACAATGAAGAAATAGAATTTTTGTTTCATTCCATCCCGGAAATAGCGGTCAATATAAGTTTTTCTGTAAAAACGAATTTATTACAGCAGGCCTTCGTCGGCAAAACTAAAATACTTGTGCCCTGCCACGATAAGATGATCGAGCACCTGAATTTCAAGCAGCTTGCCGGCGTCTTTCAGTCGTTGTGTTAACTGCATGTCGGCCTGACTTGCCACCATATTGCCTGAAGGATGATTATGTGCTACGATGATGCCGCTTGAAAGTTCGCTGACCGCGAGTTTGAAGATGATCTTGGGATCAGCAACCGTACCAGCGACGCCACCAATGCTCACTTGTTGTTTTCGGATCAATCTGTTTGCTCTGTTGAGCAGCAGCACCCAGAATTCTTCGTGGGGGAGATCCATCAGGTTGGCCTTCACGAGTTCAAACGCATCCCGTGAGCCGGTTATTTTGGGTCTTTCGTCCTGAAGATATTCTTTTCGGCGGCGGCCAAGTTCGAGGGCAGCGGCAATGGTAACAGCCCGCGCCTCGCCGACGCCCCTGACGCGTGTGAGATCCTTAAGTCCCAACGCGCCAAGCGTGTGAAGATTGTTTCCGGCTATCTGCAAAAGATTTTTGGCTACTTCGACGGCGCTTTGTGATCCTGTACCGGAACCGAGGAGGATGGCAATTAATTCAGCGTCACTAAGTGCAGCTTTTCCTTTGAGCAACATTTTTTCGCGAGGGCGGTCCTCCGGGGACCATTCTCTGATGGTGAGATTTTTCATAATAACAGTTAACGGTGTTTCGAAAATAACAGGACCAATTTAAAAAAGCTACTGGCAGGGAATGGCTTCTGGCAGCTGGCAGCTAGCTTCTGGCTGTCACTGCAAGTGAAATGAGTCCGCTTCAGTTTCAAGCTGCGAGCTTCAAGCTGCAGGAATAGCCTCTGGCAGCTGGCAGCTAGCATCTGGCTGGGGCTGCTAGTGAGATGAGTAAGGTACAGCTTCGAGTTGCGAACCGTAGGAAAAGCTTCTGGCAGCTGGCCACTGGCTACTGGCTGTGGCTGCTAGTGAGATGAGCAAGGTTCAGCTTCGAGCTGCGAGCTTCGAGCTGCGAGCTTGCTTTCGCTAACTTAAATGTCTATGGTTCTGAATGATAGTAGCTTTTTTTACCACAACTCCCTCAATTATAAATTATAAATTTAATTTCCAAATCAGAAATTGCTGGCAGGGAATGGCTTCTGGCTTCTGGCAGCTAGCTTCTGGCGGGGCGCGAGGCGTTGACCTGCATTTCCCGCGCCTCCCAACAAAAAACCCCGCTTTATAGGCGGGGCTGTGATATTGTTGTAGGCGGAATTTCTTACGCCAGCTTGCTTACGTGCTTGCTCAGCTTCGACTTCTGGTTAGCAGCTTTTCTCTTGTGGATTACGCCTTTCTTCGCCAGTTTGTCGATCATCGACGCTACCTTATTGTAGAGCTCCTGTGCTTCCGACTTCGTTGACGTTGTCTTCAAACGCTTGATAAATGTACGCGTTGTCTTGTGTTGATAACGGTTTCTGACACGCTTTAACTCGTTTGCACGGATTCTTTTCTCTGCTGACTTATGATTTGCCATATCTGTCTTTAAAAATAAGGACTGCAAAGGTATGGATAATTCTTGAAATTCAAATTTTGAGTTTTACAATTTCTGATATTCTAACCTGTCCGGAATGGCTTCTGGCAACTGGCAGGGAATGGCCTCTGGCTGCTGGCAGCTAGCTTCTGGCTGGGTGGTGCAAATTGGAATGTTTTCGATCCTTAATTAGCTTTTTCTTCACCGCAATGGCGCAAAGACGCAAAGGGGCGAAAAGAATTAATGCATTGATTTTCAGTCAATTAGAAATTTTAAATCAGAAATTAGAAATTCCGGCGGAATTCCTATCGATCCTCAATCATGCCGCGGTCAAGCCTTCCAGAGGTCAATTGCGGCGGGAATCGCTATCCATTATTCGATGTAAAGTCGATGTAAAGTCGGGTATTAGTTATGGTTATTCCAGGGTTGATCCAGGGATGATCCAGGGATAATCCAGGGTTGATCCAGCTGCAGACCCCCAAAGGCGGATCAACCCTGGATCAACCCCTCTTAAACCCTATGCAGAAGTCGGCTTCGACCCGACTTTATGTCGACGAAACATAGAAGTTAGTAGGTCTATTGCAGCAGAATTATAAATCAGAAATCATTGTTGGCCGGGGAAAATGAGCCTGCGATTAGTTCGTGAATGCTTCTTGAATGTCTACTCATCCCGGGCGGAATCATCAGCCTTGAATGTATGACCAATGTGATGTGTACCGCTGGATACATCATGAGCGACTCGTTTGATGCGCACCTTGTGACGCCCTTTCAGGGCTTTGGATGTTGTCTGATTCTTTTACCCGGGGCTTACACCCCGGGCTTGGTGTGTGGCACCCTTTCAGGGCTCCTTTCGGGTATCATCATTTTCACATTGTGAACTCGTGAAACTTTGTGCAAAGTTGCAAGACGCAATGCAATCAGAAATATAAATTATCAGAAAATTAGAATTTAGAAACCCCCTGCTTTCCTGCGCCTCTGCCCCTCTCACGCCCTCCTCTGAAGCCCCACCACATTCTCCACATGCGTCGTATGCGGGAACATATCAACAGGCTGTATCGCCCTGATTTCGTATTTCTGATCCAAAATAGCCAAATCCCGGGCCTGGGTGGCCGGATTACAACTTACATATACAATGGTCTGCGGCTCCGCCTGGAGGAGCATTTTCGTGACATCCTCGTGCATGCCCGCGCGGGGCGGATCGGTAATCACGGTATCCGGACGACCATGAATGCCCAAAAACGTGTCCGTTAGCAGGTTTTTGATATCGCCTGCGTAAAAATCCGTGTTTTTGATGCCGTTTAATTCAGAATTCTCCTTCGCGTCTTCGATGGCATCGGCGACGTATTCAAGTCCGACGACGCGCTGGGCGTTGCCGGCTACGAAATTTGCAATGGTACCGGTACCCGTGTAGAGGTCGTAGACAAGTTCGCGACCCGTAAGTCCCGCCATCTGCCACGCTACCTTGTACAGCTCAAACGCCTGATCGGAATTGGTTTGATAAAATGATTTTGGTCCCACCCGGAATGAAAGCATGCCACTGCCATCGGGTTTGGGCATTTGTTCAGTGATCCAGGGATTGCCCTTCCAGCACTTAATATCAAGGTCCGCAAACGTGTCGTTGCGCTTGCCGTTGATCACGTACATAAATGACGTAATACGGGGGAAGTCGCGCTCAAGGCGACTGAGTATCTTGTCAATCCACGGCATCTCATCATAGGTCACCTGCAGGATTACCATGACCTCACCGGTATTTGCCGTCCGAATGGTGAGCGTGCGCAGGAAGCCAACCTGTTTGCGCAAATCGAAAAACGGGATGTTCTCCTTCAACGCCTCGTCGCGGGCCGCAAGTCGGATCTGGTTCGAAGGATCCGGTTGAAGATGACACTCCTTAACATCGAACACCAGATCGTATTTGCGGGGAATGTGATAACCGAGTGCGGGCTCACCTTCACCGGGACGTTGCGGATCATGCATCTCGTCACGCGTTAACCACCGCTGCGCAGAAAAGGTGTAATCCAACTTATTCCGGTAAAAACGTGTCTTACCGGATGGAATTATTGGTGAGATATACGGTAGTTGCAGCCCTCCAATACGCTCCAGGTTATCAGCAACCTGTTTCTGCTTGTAGGTGAGCTGCGTTTCGTAATTGATGTGCTGCCAGGAACATCCGCCACAAATTCCAAAATGAATGCAGAACGGCTGCGTACGGTCAGGAGAATACGATAACACATTCGTAACCCTGCCCTCCAGATAACTGCTTTTGATCTTATTAACCTGAGCCTCAACTATGTCACCCGGAGCCCCTCCTTCGAGAAAGATTACCTTTCCATCTACGCGGGACACGCATTTTCCTTCCGCAGCCATTGTCTCCACAAGCAGATTGCTGATAATATCACCTTTTCGCATAGGCGCGCAAAATACGGCAAAGAACCGTTTTGCGGCCGATCCTTATTATTTATCTTTAAAATTCGGGGCGATGCTATGAAAAGGATTTTACTGGTTATTGTGTGTTTGCTGTCCGCTCCCGCCATGGCGAGTCACATTGTGGGCGGCGAATTCGAATGGGTGTTCAAGGGTGTCAATCCATCTGGCCATCATCGGTTCACGCTAAGTCTCATCCTCTACTTCGATGTTCGGAACGGTAGTCCCGGCGCTCTCGATGAAGTTGTCGACGTCAGGATTTTCAGAAAGCGCGACAACAGGATCATGGTCAACTTCCTCCGCATGACGCGCAGGGAAATGACTCGCGTTCAATACAAGAGACCTGTGTGCGCAACACAAAACGGCTCCCTCGTCACCGACCGCATTTTCTATACATACACCGTAAACGGTCAACAAGCTGAAATTGTACTCGACCCCGAGCTTTACGATGATCCCGAAGGCTACTACATCTCCTGGGAACGCTGCTGCAGGAACTACAACATCACCAACATCTATAGTGAACCCCCCGATGGCCTCGGCGGACGTTATGCCGGGCAGACTTTCTACATGGAGTTTCCACCACTACGCCGCGGAGGGCAACCGTTCTTTAACTCTTCACCGCGACTGTTCCGCCCGCTGAGTGATTATGCGTGCCCGGGCAGGCTTTATACGGTTGACTTCGGTGGCGAGGATCCCGACGGCGACTCCCTGGTCTACAGCATGGTAATCCCCCTCAACACAAAAACAGGTGACGCCATTCCGCTGCCGGAAATGCTGCCGAGACCCGGCCCGTATCCGCGTGTGAACTATCGCTCACCGTTTTCTGCGAGCAATATCATGTCCGGTGCTCCTGATCTCACGATCAGCAAATCGGGAATACTATCGGTAATCCCCACACGTCCCGGCCTCTATGTGTTTGCCGTGCGTTGTGACGAATACCGCAACGGTGAAAAGATCGGCGAAGTAAGACGCGATTTTCAATTGCTGGTGCTGAGTGATTGTCCCCCGGCATCGCCACCGGTTGTAGAAGGTAAACGCCGCAACCAGGCCGATTATGTTCGCAACCAGTTGCAGGTGGCATTCGCCAATGACGCAACCGACGAAGACCGCTGTATTGACATCCGCGTAAGCGATCCCGATGCCGCTACGCGCGATGAGGATATTGAAATCCTTGCCGTGGCCGTGAACTTCGAAAAGGACGACCTCAGTGAAATCCTGCCTGAAGTTCCCACCGCCGTGCTCTCCAACGGCAATGCGCAAACTTTCAGCATCTGCTTTCCGCAGTGTCCCTATACACCCAACGATGCGTATATCATCGACATCGTCGTGCTCAATGAATCATGCGGTGGTGCATTGATGGATACAATCCGCGTTGAAGTAAATGTCGACGTGCCGCCAAATGTCAGTCCACAGTGGACGCCTTCCGAAATAAACGCCTCCGTCACCGAAGGCGGCGTACCCTATAAAGTTACGTTCACCGGCACTGACGCCGACAGCGACGACCTTGAAATCATCCCGCCTGCGCTTGCTGCAGATTTTGCGAAGTATGGATTTAGCTGGTCCATCACGGATGTTGCTCCCGGCCGTGTGGAAGCTGAACTCACATGGAATACCGAATGCGACTTGTACGACTTCAGCGTCCATCGTGAATTTAATTTCTACTTCCAGCTGAATGACAACGACCTCTGTGACATCACACCGGCGGATACGCTGCACTTCAACCTGAAGCGTGACATCAATGACTTCCACGATCCGCTTATCGAATACGAACCCGACAAGCCGCGACAGAAAATAACACTGAGTCAGAAGCTGTACTCGACGCTGCAGTTCAACACATTGATTTCCGACGCGGATAACGACAAGCTGGAAGTCACCGGTGTTGGCAAAGACTTCGACCTGCCCTTGTACGGCGGTATTTATCCCGACAGAACACTCACTGGTACCACCAGTGTGCCCACTTCTGCGCCATTTAGCTGGTACCTGGACTGTAACCGCATTGATCTCAAACAAAAGGATACGTTTGATTTTTACCTGATCGTTACCGACAAGGAAAACCTGTGTGGTTACTACCTCGCTGACACACTTGACATTCGCCTCAACGTGCTGCCTCCTGATAATAATGCGCCGCACCTGACAATTAATGGCGAATCCGAAGACGTTGAAGTAACTGTCACGTTAGGTGAAGAGCTCAATATTCCATTGATAGGTACCGATGCTGACGTGGTGCCGCGCGATATGCTCACCATGGAAATTATGAGCGCTTCCGGGAACGTATTGCCGGAGGGATTCGCGTTTACCTCGGAGCCGTCACAATCACCAGTGACGGGCACGCTAACCTGGAATCCGGGTTGCGAAATATTCCAGAATGGCGTTTATGAGAACAATTACCGCTTCAAGTTCCGCGTCACAGACGACAGGTGTTTTGCTGCGAAGTTCGATACGCTGTCCATGCGCCTAACGATAAAAGACCGCGAAATTGACGACGACTTCCTGCCACCCAACGTGATCACGCCCAACTATACGGACGATCTGAACAGCTTCTTCGCGATGGTCAAGCTTGTTGACGGCAACCTTGTGAATATCCTCCCAATCGACAACTGCAGCGGACGCTTCCGCGACATTGTTATCATGAACCGCTGGGGCCGCGAAGTGTTTACCAGCACCGATCGCGACTTCCGATGGTATGCCGAAGGTCAGCCTTCAGGCGTGTATTTTTATCAGTTGAGGTATACAAACCGCGAATACAAGGGCATTGTCTCCGTACTGCGCGGCGGAGAATCAGAGCTGAACAGGTAGCACGCGCTGCTCGCGGATAAAGGCGGTCTTTCCTTTCCAGCGGACTTTTATCCAAACATCCTGGCGGCTTTCGATCTCGAAACGGTGTCCGCCGCCAATGACAGCCACAACGGGTGCGGCACCCGACGGACCTGCCATCAGGTAGTTATTTTCCCCTGTAACGATTATGCGGGTTGAGTCATCCCGGTAGGAAAGGTGAACAGCAAAGACACCGGCAAACAGCAGCGCCATGACAAGGACGGCTGCGGGCTTTTGATTCCGGCGTGACATGAAGGTTGCCACACTCACCAGGAGCAGAATTACGGCGCCGAGGCCCATTGAAATGCGGTCGTGGTTCTTCTGATAGGTGATCATAACCTGCCCGGTTTCGTCAATGGCGTAACCGGCAAGCTGGTGCTTTTTCGAAAGGCTCTGCATCTTGTTGAGGGCAGCTCCGTCGCCGGTGGCGAGGTAGTAGAGGTTGAGATAGTAGAGTGCCTCCCCTACGCGGTTGAGTCCCTCCTCGACAAATGCCATTTTCAGGAGCATGGCGGGGGTATATTCGCCCCGGTCGAGAATAGTTTTATAGTGGTCGAGTGATTGTGTGAACTGCTTGGCATTAAAAAGAGAATCAGCCGTTTGAAGGCGATGAGTTGCCACCTGACTGTAACTGGGCGCCGCAGCAATGCCTGTTAGCAGCAGGGAAACGGCAATAATTTTTAAAATCCGGCATTGCATTTTTTTCATCTTCTGTTACCTTTGCGACCTCAATTACGGAAAACACACTGTAATTGCAAAGAAACAAAGCCTTCTGTGTTTTCACCTTAAAAGTGAAGGATGCAGGGAGCGGAAAC
>JAEZDW010000263.1 GCA_023417955.1 Bacteroidota bacterium | reverse complement strand
ATTGCATGCTTCCCTGCACTTCGCCTCCTTTGGTAAATAAGGGAGAGTTGCGCACATTTGGGACATATGTTGGAGCGCAACCGAAAGCCACTAATGTTACTAAAGCCAACCAGATAAAAATTCTCATAACAGGATAAGTTTATTTACCAAAGATATGCAACAAGCGGCAGAAATCGTTAATCGGGTCATACAGGAGCGGAGATCCGTTTTTCAAAGCCAATATTCACGCGATCGCGTTGACGACGCAATCATTGAACAAATGCTTGAGAACGCGAATTGGGCACCCACCCACAAGCTGACCGAACCCTGGCGTTTTATCGTGTTCACAGGATCCGGACTCGAACAACTTGCCAGAGAGCAGGCTGAAGTATATAAGCGCGTCACGACGGCAGACGGAACGTTCAAGGAGGATCGTTACTCCAACTTGCAAACAAAACCGTCGTTGTCGTCACATATCATCGCCGTTGCCATGAAGCGTGATCCAAACAAAAGTGTTCCCGAAGTTGAAGAACTTGGTGCAGTCTTCTGCGCCGTTCAGAATATGCTATTGACTGCCGCGGCTTATGGCGTTGGTGCATACCTAAGCACGGGCGGGATAACCTACTTCGACGAATCGAAAGCACTATTCGACCTTGGTCCTGATGACCGGCTCATCGGCTTCGTTCACGTTGGCATTCCCGCGCGCGAGCTCCCTCCCGGAAGGCGCAAGCCTGTATCAGACAAAGTTAACTGGGTACGTTAGCCTTCTCAGTTTGCCACACCGATTGTACCGACATTCGCAACCTGTCCCGACTGGACATTGACTCCCGTACGCGTGACTGCACCATAGTCTGAATTCGGTACGACGCCAACGGTATATGTACCGGCAGGAAGACACCGTATCAGAAATTTACCCTGTTCGTCGCAAAACGCCGATGCAACGGTGTCGGTACCCGCAATGGCATAGACAGCAGGCGTGGAAGCCGGAGGGTCAACCTTTCCTTCAATCGATCCACCGTCAGGTCTCGTGATAACGCGAATGACAGGCTTCAGCGAATACGAACCGTTGCCCTGATCAATGACAGACTGTGCAACGTCAAAGTCAAGGAGAACGCGATACGTAACTCCGGGACGAATATCCTGATGCAGTTGAAGTTTTATTCCCGACTGATATCCACTTGGCACTTTGAGCGCATACGTTTCGCCATCGACGACAACGGAATTGCGACTGCTGAGCAGCAAACGTATCTGTTCTATTCTGCCTTCAGGAAGTTGAAGCGAACCCAGCAATGCCTCGTTGCCATTGGTAAGCGTAAGCAAATCATACAGTGCCGGCTTTTCATTGGTCGATAACCATCCCGATGATTGATCACCGATCTCACGATGTACAAGTACGTCTGAAACTTCGATGCGCACGCTCTCGAAGTCACCGGGAGCATCGGTCAACCAGAACTGGATAGTTGCAAATTGTGGCTCGGGTTCGCAGCTGGTCAATGCCATCAAAAGCAATCCAGCTACTACCAGTGAAATCATCCTCTTCATAGTCTTTCAGTTTGATGTTTATTCCGGTTGTAAGCACCCGGTAAGTGTGGAAATCAGCAATCGTCTGTAAGGCAACCGTAACGGTTATGATCGGTCGTTACGGGCGACGAGTTAGCTGCCCGGTTAAAATTCAAGAATATGCGGCCCGAAAACACCTTCGCAACCAGGCCGCCATACGCACGCAGATTATTCTATTCTGAGAGGGAAATTGTACCGAGGTCAGTTATTAACCCGACAGACACATTTACATCATCGAATGTCTTCGAATCGAACTGTTCATTCGGAGAAACGGCAACGGTATAGGTACCTGCCGCAAGTCCGCGGATTAGAAAACGACCGGCATCATCAGTATATACCGAGCCAACGGTATCGATACCCGCGATTGCGTAAACAGCCGGAGTCGCTGAAGGCGGATATATTGTTCCCGCAATCGCTCCATCCATCGGGTTTGTAATCGCACGAATGACAGGTTTGAGTGCGTATGTTCCGTTGCCCTTTTCAACAACCGATCGCGCTACGTCGAAATCAAGAATGATTTTGTAGGTAATCCCTTCAGTCAATACTGTGTTTACAAGGACTTTTATTCCGGATTGCATTCCACCCGGCGTCTTAAGCTCATGCGTTTTTCCTCCGACAACCAAAGTATTCTCGCTTCCCAGCTTCAGGCGGATTTGTGAAATCTTTCCAGGAGGTAACTCAATCGATCCAAGTAGTGTATCCAGTCCGTTGGTGAGTTCGAGCAAATCGTATTGACCCGGCTCCACAGTAAGTTCTTTCCATCCCGTACCACCATCCTCCTCAAATCCGTGAACAGCAACGGATCGTATATCCACGAATACTTTTTCATAATCGCCCGGGGCATCCGTAAGGTATACCTCAAGCCGGGCGTTCGAATTTTCAGAGTCGCATGAGATTACAATTGCAAAAAGTAAACTCGCGATAACCATTGACAAAGCCTGTTTCATATAGACATGTTTATTTTATGAATCCTTCGATATTAAAGCTTCTTCAATGCTAGGAGGAAATCGATGAGGTTTTGATGAAGATGTTTTAATAACGTCGCCGGAATGCAGACAGCAGGGACAGGCTGCATACCGCGGTGGCAAAATCATTTACCCGAAACGCTCAAGAATGACCATTCCATGGGAGAAGGGAGACTGGACAAAGAGTAGAGGATGAGTGGACAGAGACTGGACGGAGACTGGACAAAGAGTGGAGGATGAGTGGACAGAGACTGGACGGAGACTGGACAAAGAGTAGAGGACGAGTGGACAAAGAGTGGAGGGAGAGTGGACAAAGAGTAGAGGACGAGGGGACAGAGAGTGGACGGAGACTGGACAAAGAGTGGACGGAGAGTGGAGAAACACCGGAAGATGCAGCGAGCACACCCATCGGATTGGGCTCAATTCTGATTAAGCGTCACAACATGTTTTAGTTTCTGAAATAGCCGCCAGGAGGCCGTTTGCGACAACTGCCGATCCATAACCTCCCAACCCTGAAATCGGAGCCCCAACAAACAAAAACCGCCCTCGTGAGGCGGCTTTCGTTATAGTGAGAATATCAGAATCGAATCTAATAAACGAGGCTGCGTTCCAACATGAACTCAGCAATCTGCACGGCATTGGTGGCCGCGCCTTTCCTGAGGTTGTCTGCAACAATCCACATGTTCAGCGTATTGGGCTGAGACTCATCGCGGCGAAGACGTCCTACAAAAACTTCATCGCGACCCTTCGAAAGGATCGGCATCGGATAAACGTTGTTCTTTGGATCATCCTGAACAATCACACCAGGCGTTGCCGCAAGAAGGGCTTTTACTTCGCCGAGATCGTAATCCTCATGGAATTCCACGTTAACTGCTTCCGAGTGACCTCCAATTGCAGGTATACGCACCGTTGTTGACGTCACGCCGATCGAATTGTCACCGAGTATCTTCCGCGTTTCGTTTACCATCTTCATTTCTTCCTTCGTATACCCGTTGTCGAGGAACGAATCGATATGCGGAAGTGCGTTCATATCGATAGGGTGCGGATAGACTTTAGGTCCGTCAACTCCGTTGCGTTCATTCATCATTTGCAGAACTGCATCCTTACCTGTACCTGTTACCGACTGGTACGTTGAAACAACAACGCGCCTGATGCGGTATTTCACGTGAAGCGGAGCAAGAGCCAACACCATTTGAATGGTGGAGCAATTCGGGTTCGCAATGATTCTGTCATCAATAGTGAGAACGTGCCCGTTTATTTCGGGAACGATCAGCTTCTTCTCGGGGTCCATCCGCCAGGCTGATGAGTTGTCAATTACGATGGTTCCAACTTCAGCAAACTTCGGCGCCCATTCCAGAGAGGTTCCTCCACCGGCAGAAAATATCGCTACGTCAGGAGCAAGTTTAATGGCTTCCTCCATACTCTTGACAGTGTAGTCCTTACCCTTGAAGGAAATCTTGCTGCCCACTGATTTGGCTGATGCCACCAGGTACAGCTCATTAAAGGGAAAGCTTCTCTCCTCAAGAACTTTGAGGATCTCCTTACCGACGAGTCCCGTCGCGCCTACAACTGCAAGTTTCATTGTTCTGGTTTTAGTTTTTACCGACTGTTCGTTCTCTTTTGCGAAAACTTTTTTACTTTGTCATTGTATCCGGAAACGGACCGTTGTCAAAATAAGTTCGCAAAATTACTCATCCCGTTGTGCCTATGAAATCCGTTGGCCAAATATTTATTCTTTGTATCCTGAAATCGATTACGGCGATCTTTTTTTTAAACTGGATTACGATTCCCACGCCGGTTTTAGCACAAATGCAAGAGTCGTTCTCGGACGGCAATTTTACCGATGATCCACCGTGGACAGGATCAGTTGACCATTTCGTCGTTCGGGACGGCGAATTGTGGCTCAATGCGACACCGACTGCCGGATCCGCATCTCTTGCCACTCCAACCAATGTTGTCTTCGGCACCTGGGAATTCCGCATTCACCTCGGGTTTAATCCTTCGGCGTCGAACTTAGCGCGCATATACCTGATCAGCTCATCTGAAGACCTGAGCAGCGAACCCGATGGGTACTTTGTCATGATCGGCGAAACCAATGATGAGGTCTCATTATACGCACGCAACGGATCATCCACTGTAAAAATCATCGATGGAACTGATCGCCGGGTTGACGCAACTAGTGTCACGCTCGCTGTAAAAGTATCGCATTCCGCTTCAGGGCAATGGAGACTTATGACAAAAACCGATACTGAATCCGAATTCCAGTCTGAAGGTACAGCGAACCACGAAGTAAATGAAATCCATGGCTACTTTGGATTCGAATGCGTGTACACCTCAACGCGCTCGGACAAATTCAGTTTTGATGACATTACTATTTCCAAAGCCGGTAATAACGATGACGACAACGATCCTCCCACCAGCAACGCGCATTTCAAAGATGTTATCATCACGGAAATCTTTGCCGACCCGTCTCCGCCTGTAGGCCTGCCAGAAATCGAATTTGTTGAAATCTACAACCGGTCGGACAAAACTCTGCAACTCGAAGGGTGGACGCTCAGCGATCCGTCATCCAATGGAACTTTAGCAAATCACCTTTTCCCTCCCCATTCGTACGCGATCCTTGCCGGAGCCGGCTCAGAGCAGTTTACCTCTTACGGTGACGTCGTAAACGTAAAGGGGTTTCCTTCGCTCAACAATGCCGGTGACGCGCTGGTGTTACGTTCCGACGCAGGCGAGGTAATTGATTCTTTGACTTACGCTAACTGGTATCACGACACTGCCAAACAATCGGGTGGATGGACACTTGAGTTGATCGACCCGGAAAACATTTGTGCAGAATCCGAAAACTGGGCAGCTTCTGAATCCCCCCTGGGAGGAACACCCGGACAGCAAAACAGTATTCTTGCACAAAAGCCTGACCTGACAGGGCCGCAACTAATCGCAGCATCACCAGTCGCTGCCGGCGCCATCGCGTTGCGTTTTAATGAAAAGCTCTCAAACCGCCCATTGGAAAAAACGTCTTTTACATTCACAAACAATCTTGCCGCAGCTGCAGCACATCTTGCGCCGGACAAGCGAACAGTTCATGTAACAACAACTTCGCCGATTGAAAACGGTGTACTTTATCACGTGACTGCGCAAGACATTTATGACTGTCCGGGTAATCCGGTGCAACCCGGGTTTAACACTGCCGAATTTGCGCTACCCGAAAGCGCGGATAGCCTTGACGTTGTCGTGAACGAAATTTTATTTAATCCACGGCCAGGGGGTGTAGACTTTGTTGAAATCATCAACCGATCCTCAAAGTATCTGGCACTTTCTTCCTGGAAAGTTGCGCGCATGAAAGACGGCGTCATTTCAGATGCTGCTGCGATTCCTGAACATTTTCAATTACTCAAACCAAAAG
>JAEZDW010000252.1 GCA_023417955.1 Bacteroidota bacterium | reverse complement strand
GACTTTTGTAATAACTCGCGGACATTATTCGGTAACAACGCATCAGCTACATCACGTTACCGTAGTGCAATGCGTCGATGGCCTCATCAACGAGTTCGATTCCGATGAGCGAGGTCATCAGCATCACCGGGGCAACATTACCGAGAGCAGTGTTGGGAAGTGTAAGCCAGGTTTTGAGTTCGTCCAGACCGCCGAAGAGATCAACTCCTTTCTTGATTATTTCATCAATACGGAAAAACTGATTTGATCCGGGTGCACCGATGGAAGAATCAGCTTCCCAGCGGGAGACGGTACTGGTGGAGACAGCCGCTGCCTTGGCAATGTCAGGAATCTTCATTTCCAGATACTCGATGATGGGTTGAATCTCACTTGACGAAATGCCCGTCTCAACCACCTCAGCAACTTCAGCAAGATTTCCGGCCTTGCGAAATGCCGGGATCAGATAGCCATAACCCGCATTTACCTTGTAATTTGTACGTTTTCCGCCGCGCGTCACTTTGAACATGATGGGGCCGTTGCCGTCCCTCGTTGTGCGCGCCTCTGACCGTGATTTCCGAGCTTTTTCCATGACTTATCATTTGATATACTAAGATACGTCAAATGAGGATAAAAGATTCCCGCCGAAGGCGTTTTTTTACCAGAGATTCATTTTCTATTTCAATAATCCCCGGTTTTTTCTAGCTTGACTCAATCCGCATCTCCCCTATTAAAATTGTTTCGCTATGGAACTGACTGTAAACACCAAAGTCTGCCAGGTCTCATATCCGCCAGAAGTATCGCTGCTTGAGGTTCTTCGCGATGAACTCGACCTCACAGGCAGCAAGTACGGTTGTGGTGAAGGCGTCTGTGGCGCTTGTACGGTCCTCGTAGATGGTCGTCCGACCCGGTCGTGCATAACCACTCTCCGTAGCCTGGCCGGAAAACAAATTACCACAATCGAAGGGCTGGCGGAAAACGGTTCGCTTCATCCCGTGCAGAAGGCATTTCTTGAGGTGGATGTTTTTCAGTGTGCGTATTGTGCTTCGGGGACTATTATGGCTGCCACGGCGCTCCTGGAGAAAAACCCTGCTCCAAGCCGTAACGAGATCATTTCGGCCATGCAGGGAAACATTTGTCGCTGTGGTACACATCCACGTATCATTGATGCAATAGAACGTGTTTCGAACGCCTAAAGGAGTTGGTATGCAGGAAATAAAAAGTAACATCGCTCCCGAACAATACGAATTGCAGGAAAAACCAGCTTATGAGTTTGGGGTTGATCGCAGATCGTTTTTCAAAATACTTGGCAGCGGCCTGGCAGTAGCCTTCAGCGCAGGCAGAAGTTTCGGTATCGAAAGTGTGGCAGCTCCGGAAGATCAGGTCAACGCCTGGATTCACATTAACGAGAGAGGATTAGTCACCGTCTACTCCGGAAAAGCTGAGGTTGGTCAGAACATAAGGACATCGCTTGCCCAGATCGTCGCAGAAGAGCTGCACATTGACATTGGCAAGATTTCCATGGTGTTAGGAGATACTGCACTCACACCATATGATCGCGGCACGTTTGGAAGCAGGTCTATACCATACATGGGACCGCAACTGCGCAACGCTGCCGCCACCGCGCGCGAACTACTGATTGATATGGCCGCAAAAAAGTTTGGCGTCGATCGTGATAAACTTGCTGCTGAGAACGGGGTTGTTCGCTCGACTGATGGCAAACACACGGTTTCAATCGGCGAGCTTACTCAGGGAAAAGAGTTGCTGCATCCGGTGAATGGCAAGGCACCGACCACACCTGTGGACAAATGGAAAATCACGGGTAAATCGGTCAGGAAAGTCAATGGACAATCGTTCATAACAGGCCAGCACAAATACGTGTCGGATATGAAACTTCCAGGGATGCTTTACGGAAAAGTACTGCGCGCGCCGGCATATGGTGCAGTCCTGGAAAAGGCAGATACTTCGAAGGCAAAAGAAATCGAAGGCGTTACCGTAGTTGAAGACCGCGAGTTTATCGGGGTCGCGGCCCCTACGCTGTTTCGGGCAAACCGCGCACTCAAAGCCATTGATGCAAATTGGAAGACACAGCCTCAGCCGTCACGCACGGAGATATTCGCCTGGCTTAAAGATAAGGCAGAGAATAAAGATTCGAATAGCCGGTCCGTGATGGCAGCTTTTCGGCAGTCACCGCACCAGGTTGAAAAGACAATTCTTGTTGATTACATAGCGCATGCGCCCCTCGAACCGCGTGCGGGCCTCGCTAAATGGGATGGTGACGATCTTACTGTATGGACCGGGACGCAAAGGCCATTTGGTGTGCAGGAAGATCTGGCGGAAGTGTTCAACATGTCTAAAGACAAAATACGCGTGATTCAACCTGATACGGGTTCCGGTTATGGTGGAAAACATACCGGCGAAGCAGGAGTTGAAGCTGCCCGACTTGCCAAAGCGTGTGGCAAACCGGTGAAGATTGTCTGGACTCGTGAGGAGGAATTTACATGGGCGTATTTCAGACCCGCCGGTGTGATTGATGTAAAAGCTTCCGTCGACAATGCGGGAATGCTCACCTCGTGGGAATTTCATAATTACAATTCGGGCGGCTCCGGAATTGAAACTCCTTATGAGGTTCGTGACAAACACATAAAGTTTCATTCCTCCGATTCGCCGCTTCGGCAGGGTTCCTATCGCGGACTTGCTGCAACCGCCAATGTATTTGCGCGCGAAGCGATCATGGATGATTTGGCAGCAGCTGTAAAGATGAATCCCCTCGCGTTCAGGCTGCAAAATCTGAAAGAGCCGCGCATGAAAGCTGTATTGGAGGCAGCTGCTGATAAGTTCGGATGGTCATCGTTCAAGCCAAAAGCGGGCACCGGAATCGGTATCGCGTGCGGTACTGAAAAGGCGAGCTTTGTTGCCACTTGCGCCGAAGTAGAAGTTGACGACGATGGAAACCCGATTGTCAAACGTGTAGCCGTCGCGTTCGAATGCGGTGCGATCATCAACCCTGAACACCTGAAGAACCAGGTTGTAGGGTGTGTGATACAAGGTCTCGGCGGAGCTCTCTTTGAACGTATTGACTTTAAGGACGGAAAAATATTGAACCCATCGTTTTCGCGTTACCGCGTACCGAGGTTTAGTGACATCCCTCCCATTGAAGTCGTGCTGGTAAACCGCACCGACATTCCATCGGCAGGTGCAGGCGAAACTCCTATCATTGGAATTGCGCCCGCTATCCGAAACGCATACGCGTCCGCATCAGGTAAAAGACTCTATAGCCTTCCATTGTTCGCTCGTTCAAACGAATAACAAGTTGTCATTTCGCCTGGGTGTCGTTGCCACTCTCGCCAGCATTTCCCAATTCCCTGATGAGTTCATTCAGGTTGAGCAGAGGTGCGGCGAAGTTCTCTTTGTTTTCGATACGAATCGCAGCGATGCAGCTGATCACAGACAAGGCGAAGACGATTGTTGCGCTCAACGGATGAGCCAGTACCCCGCCCGGCATAAACAGGTGATAGACAATAAACACACCAACCGCGCATTGCAGGGGTATCATCATCCATTCGTAACGCTTTTTGAAGACGAAGTAACTGGCAAGCAAATCACGCTGTCGCGTGATGAATTGTACGATGGATGAATCGTTATCAGTAAATCGATCCGATGCCATTTTGCTGAAACGCCGAACCATGATCGTGGTAAATGGGATCGTTACAAGCAATCCGGCAAGTGCAGCAATGACAATTGCGGAGTCAGACCAGAATCTGACAAGAACATGCGTCAGCATGGCGTACACGATCAGGTGGAAAACAAACGTTCCCCAGAAGTATTTGAAAATTGCAGTTTGTTGCTTCTTCATTTTTTGTTGGATTAGTTTTTTGTAGGTGTTTACATCATAATGAGTGGCACGGCGCGTACCTGACTGCCATTCTTTTTTTAGTTCTTCAAGCGTTGCCATCACCAGGTGTTTGTTGGGTCAGTTTCTTTTCCAGTTCTTTCTTTATTCTTACTAAACGTACACTCACATTTGATTTTGTGAGACCCGTGATCATGGCCATCTCATCATAAGAGCGGTCTTCGAGGTAAAGCAGGATGAGCGCCTTGTTCAGACCAGATAACCCATCGATTGCTTTGTAAAGTTGTTCGAGACCCTCTTCGTCGCGATCAGGTGGCGGGTTCGGAATCTCGCCATGGGCGGGGCTCAGGGAATCGGTGGAATGCCTTTCATGCCGCCTGCGCCATGTTAACGCGGTATTAAAGCAAACGCGATACATCCAGGTGGAAAACTGCGCCTTGCCCTCAAATGACGGATACGACCGCCATAATTGGAACAGCATCTCCTGGATTACGTCCTGTTGATCCAGAGGGTCATCAAAATACGCCCTTGCGATCTTGTGAATGATCCTTGCATGATCATTGACTGCCCCTACAAATGCTTCATCCGGTTCTCTCCTCATTCACATTGTGACTTTTTACAGTTAGTACAGATATCAACAAAAAAACTACAGGATAAAGTAAAAAAAACAGAGTCTGAAAATATTTTACATACAAAAAGTAATAATATCGGAAGCATTTTACATACATTTACAGATATAATACGATATGAAAGGGACCAACCTCGGTGAGTTTGAGGAGCTGGTGTTGCTCGTCACCGCCGCCTTGATTGATGACGCCTATAGTGTGGCGATTTGCGACGAACTCACGAGCCAGACGGGACGTGAGGTGAAACTTGGCGTTGTTCACTCCGTTTTGAACAGACTTGAAGAGAAAGGTCTCGTTAAGAGCCGCTTTGGTGAAGCCACCAGCGTACGCGGCGGTAAACGCAAGCGCTACTACACAATAACGAACGCCGGCAAAGCGGCGCTGCTCAAGGCAAAAGAGCTGCGCGACCAGCTTTGGGCGAATATTCCTGAGTTTGCACTAAAGCGTATTTGAGGTGACGTCGAAAGAACCAATTCATCCGCCGCAGTGGGCAGTCAGAATGCTCAACTGGTATTGCAAACCGTCCCTGGTTGAGGACCTTGAAGGCGACCTGCACGAGTATTTTTTGCGCAACGTTTCAAAGCGCGGACCGGCGATGGCGAAACTCATATATGTTATCGACGTAATCAAGTTCTTCCGTCCTTATACGATTCGCAAACCGCACTTCCTTCAAACCCTGATACATTGGATTATGCTGGGCAGTTATATCAAAACCTCCGGACGCAACATCGTGCGCAACAAGCTCGCGTCGTTCATCAATATTTTTGGACTATCCACAAGTATGGCCGTAGGGTTGTTGATGATAGCCATGCTTTACGACCTGAATAAATACGACAAGTTCAACGAACATCACGACCGCATTTACCGCGTCAGTGCCAATTTCCAATACCTTGAACATCGAAGTCGCGAACCCTTTGCTACCACTTCATTGCGCGCTGCAAATGCAATTAAAGAGAAAATACCGGGTGTAGAGGCAATCGCAGTTTTTCACTCACGTTTTTATGCCGATTACACTTTCAACGAACGTACTGTACCACTATCGGGCTTTTGGGCAAACGAAGCGGTATTCGACGTGTTTTCGTTCAACTTGAAAGAGGGAAACCCTCAGACTGCATTGAAGGAGCCATTCTCAGTCGTATTGACGGAAACTTCAGCTGCGAAAATTTTTGGCGATGAGCCTCCCCTTGGAAGACAGGTCATCATGAACAATGACCGTGCATATACCGTCACCGGTATTACAAAAGACCCGCCGCGATTGTCACACATTAAGTTTGATTTGCTGACATCACTGAGTACAAGGGAGATCGTTTCCGACGACTTCAAAGATGAAGCCGCATGGGATAATATGTGGAGCACCTGGGTATACCTGCTGCTGCAACCTGACACCGATCACGAACTATTGCAACAAAACCTTAACACCCTCTGTGAACACGAGAACAAGACGGTGGATGATATGGAAATTTCACTGGCGACTTATCCGATGGTTGACATCGTTAGTGGCGAAAACCAGAGCAATCAAATCGGTCAGACTATCGGTAACACGGTAATAAGAATCTTTTCAGGACTGGCTGTTGTAGTAATTCTTTCCGCGTGTTTCAATTACACGAATCTGTCCATTGCACGCACGCTGCGCCGGTCAAAAGAGGTTGGTATTCGGAAAACCATTGGAGCGTTGAGGAGTCATGTTATTCTGCAATTCATCGTGGAGTCGGTAGTAATTTCACTCCTTGCTCTCGTTATTGCTTCCGGATTGTTCCTTTTCCTCAGGTCACATTACATCAGCCTGGAGAACTCATTCCGGGAAATGCTGGTTATGGATCTCTCCCCTGCTCTCATTGGATGGTTCATCGCTTTTGCGATAATCGTCGGTGTACTCGCCGGCGCGCTTCCCGCGCTATTCTTTTCGCGGCTGAACGCAATCCAGGTCCTTAAGAATATGTCCGCCGTTCCGCGGTTGAAGGGACTACCAATTCGAAAAGCATTGATCGTATTTCAGTACACAATCGCGATTATCGCGATTACCATGACGACGATCATATACAAACAATACAGGCACTATATTGCATTTGATCTTGGGTTTTCGACTGAAAACATTGTGAACATCCGGCTACACGGCAACAAGGCCGAGCTGTTACGAAATGAGTTTTCCGAACTTGCAGAAGTTCAGGCAATTTCAAAATCGTCAATCGTTCAAAGCGTCGGCAACCATTGGGGCATGAACGTCAAGAATCCTTCCCTTCCGCTGGATTCAGGAACGGCATTCTACAACGTAATTGATGAGAGCTATATTCCGATGCATAACTTTAAGCTCATTGCCGGAAGGAACTTTCAACCCGCTCTCGCTGACAGCGCGATTGAAAACGAAGTCATCATCAACGAACACCTGCTAAAACGTTTCAATTTCGGGGAACAGGATCCTGACAAAGCAATCGGAGAAACAATCATGGTCGACAGGAAACCGATGACAATCGTAGGTATCGTTAAGAATTTCTCCTACTCGAAGGCCGACAATGCCCGGAATTCGAAGGAAGTGATGTTCCGCTATGTTCCTTCCGACTTTCGCTACCTGAATCTCAAGATACAAACAAATGACTGGATCGACACCCATGCCCGTATGGACTCAATCTGGAAGAAGTTTGATAATGTTCATCCTTTCGAAGCTAAGTTGTATAACGATGAGATTGAAGAATCCTTTGCGGGATTAAAAGCCGCAATGAAGGTGGGTGGCTTCCTGGCATTCCTTGTGATTGCCATTGCGTCAATTGGGTTACTTGGCATGGTCATCTTTACCACCGAAACAAGGTTAAAGGAAATCAGCATTCGCAAAGTCCTGGGTGCATCTGAAAAAGGTCTGTTATTCTTATTGTCACGCGGCTTTCTGGCGTTGCTCATGATTGCGGCGCTCATCGCCGTGCCGATCACCTACCTATTCTGTACTCAGGTCATGATGCGAGAGGTAGGTAATGCCGCACCTATCACAATTATTGAACTGTTTGCCGGTGTACTGGTTGTCGTTGGGATCGCGGTGCTGATGATTACATCTCATACGTTGAAAGTGTCGCGAACGAATCCAGCCCAGGTGCTGAAAACGGAGTGATTAGTCTTTGCGTTCTGCTGAGCTCTGGATTCTGATTTCATCCTTGTTGCAGGCATGACCTGATCAGAACGAGACTAGAAGAATTAGAAATCAGAAATCATTGTTGTCCATGGAAAATGAGCCTGCGATTAGTTCGTGAATGCGCCTTGAATGTCTACTCATCCCCGGCGGAATCATCTGCCTGGAATGTATGACCAATGTGATGTGTACCGCTGGATACATCATGAGCGAACTCGTTTGATGCGCAGCTTGTGACGCCCGCCAGGGCGGGCTAAATGCAGGTGATTATATCGCGCGATGTGTTCGCAATTTGGAATGGGTGTGTTCCGATTGGTGCGACGTATTGTGTTTCATGACGTCTCATTCGCGACCGATGTAAAAAATGTTTCGTTATCCTTCAACGCGCGTTGTGACGCCCCTGCAGGGCTCGGGATTTTGTTTGATTCGTTTACCCGGGGCTTACACCCCGGGCTCGGGTGTGGCGCCC
>JAEZDW010000208.1 GCA_023417955.1 Bacteroidota bacterium | reverse complement strand
ATCCTGCATATACGAGTTTAAGAATAGGCGGGTGAATATTCAAATTATTAAGACAATTTTCCGAATGGCGGGATATAAATAAACAACCGACCTGGTAAAATTCTATTTGAACCATTCGGCGTACATGGGATAGTTTCGCGCGGTGCGGATAATCACCTCCTTCATTTCGTCCGTGATTTCTTTAACCTTTTTTGCGGGCATCCCGGCATAGATGCTCCCGGGCTCAACAATGGTACCGGCAAGCACAACTGCGCCCGCGGCGACCACGCTATTATCGCCAATCACAGCATTATCCATTACAATCGCCCCCATTCCAATAAGAACGTTATCTCCGATCGTGCAACCATGCACGATGGCGTTATGTGCCACGGATACGTTATTGCCGATTACGGTTTTTGCCTTCTGATACGTGCAATGAATAACTGCTCCATCCTGGATGTTTGTGTTGTTTCCAATGGTAATTGAATGGACATCCCCCCTTACCACGGCGTTAAACCAAACCGTGCAATTGTCACCCATTACCACCTCCCCTACGACAGTCGCGTTGTCTGCGAGAAAGCAATTCTCGCCGAACTTTGGAGCGATTCCGCGTACAGCTTTTATTAATGCCATAATCCTTGTCCTTTGCGGAAAATATAACGGTCGCGGGAACATCCTGAAATGATTTTCGCTTTTTTATTGAACAAAGGCTGACAAGATGTCACTGATCAGCCCCATTTCTCTTATTTTTGCGACTCTAAACAGGCCTAGATGGATAATTTGATTGGTGATATTGATATTCTGGGGGCTGAAAAGCAGGAAAGTTGCGAAACCGTCCACATTTCCAGGGACAATCCACGTGGATACTCCCGCCGGCTCTACATCGAAAGCTATGGCTGCCAGATGAACTTCTCGGATAGCGAAATTGTGGCTTCCATCCTTGAAAAAGAGGGCTTTGAGACGACTTCCGACATCGCGTCAGCTGACGTGGTATTTCTGAATACGTGTTCAATCCGCGAAAAGGCGGAACAAACCGTTCGCAACCGTTTAACCCATATCAACGGGCTGAAGCGACAGAAACCGCATTTGCTTGTAGGGATGCTCGGCTGCATGGCCGAACGTTTGAAAGCCAAACTGCTCGAAGAGGAAAAGATTGTGGATCTTGTTGCAGGTCCCGATGCATACCGCGACCTGCCTAAACTTATTGGTCAGGTAGACGACGGCGGCAAGGCGGTTAATACCTTCCTTTCGCGGGAAGAAACGTATGCCGACATCAGTCCGGTGCGCCTCAACTCCAACGGAGTAACGGCGTTTATTTCTATTATGCGCGGATGCGACAACATGTGCACGTTCTGTGTGGTGCCTTTCACACGCGGACGTGAACGAAGCCGTGATCCGCATTCAATCGTGCGCGAAGCACAGGATTTGTTCGATCGCGGATTCCGGGAAGTAACGCTGCTTGGACAGAATGTCGACTCCTATAAGTGGAGTGCGGAAGAAAATAATAAAGCGCGTCTCGAAAAAGGCGCTACTGCAGAAGTAATCAACTTCGCAGGTCTTCTTGAAATGGTCGCGCAGGTGAACCCGTTGCTGCGAATTCGTTTTTCGACGTCTCATCCGAAAGACATCACCGACGATGTACTTACGGTTATGGCCCGATACGATAACATTTGCAAATACATTCACCTTCCCGTTCAGAGTGGCAATTCGCGCATTCTTGAACTGATGAACCGCGGTTACACAAGGGAATGGTATCTCGACAAAGTCACACGTATTCGTGAAATACTCGGAGAAGATTGCGGCTTGTCTTCGGATATGATTACCGGGTTTTGTTCCGAGACTGAAGACGAGCACCAGGATACCCTTACGTTGATGGATGCCGTGCAATTTGATTTCGCTTATATGTTTCACTATTCGGAAAGACCCGGAACGCTCGCAGCGAAAAAATATCCGGATGATATTTCCGACGATGTAAAAAAGCGCAGACTAAGCGAAATCATTCAGAAACAGACAGCGCATTCCCTGGCAAGGAACAAGCGCGATATTGGAAAAGTATTTAAAGTTCTTGTTGAAGGCTTCTCAAAAAGGTCGGAAGATTTTCTTCAGGGACGAAACAGCGCCAACAAAGTAATTGTTTTTCCACGGGAAGGCTACAGCAAAGGAGATTACGTAAATGTGAAGGTCGACGACTGCACTGCTGCTACGCTGATGGGTCGTACTACCAGCCTTCCGGAAACTGTTTAAATGACGATTAATAAAATGGCAATTTCCGAATCCGAAATTCAAAGTGTAAAACTTCGCTTTGGCATCATTGGTAACTCGCCGTTGCTCAATAATGCTGTGAGTGTTGCCATTCAGGTAGCCCCGACAGATATGTCGGTCCTGATCACGGGAGAAAGTGGAAGCGGAAAGGAATCGTTCTCTAAAATCATACATCATCTTAGTCCGCGGAAGCACGGGCAGTTCATCGCCATCAATTGCGGATCTATTCCTGAAGGGACCATCGACTCGGAATTATTTGGCCACGAGAAGGGATCGTTTACCGGGGCGCACGAGGCGAGAAAGGGATACTTTGAAGTTACCAATGGCGGAACCATTTTCCTGGATGAAATTGGTGAAATGCCTTTGGGAACGCAGGCGCGTCTATTGCGCGTCCTCGAAAATGGCGAGTTTATAAAGGTTGGTTCTTCTAAAGTACAAAAGACTGACGTAAGGGTAGTCGCTGCCACTAATGTAAACCTGATGCGCAAGGTGGAGGAAGGCAAGTTTCGCGAGGATTTGTATTACCGCCTTAGCACGGTACCTATATTCGTTCCACCTTTGCGTGAACGCGGCAAGGACATCGAGTTGCTGTTCAGAAAATTCGCCACAGACTTTGCCGAAAAGTATAAGGTCAGGCCTATCAGTCTTACCGAAGATGCGAAGGAAGAACTTATTCAATATCGGTTTCCCGGAAATATCCGACAGCTAAAGAATCTGGTTGAGCAAATTTCGGTGTTGTCGACGGATGACAAAGAAATCGACAGCGAGAAACTCCGAAGCTACCTGCCACGTGAAAACAATCTGCCCGCGCTGTATAAGGGCACAGTTGAAAAAGAAGGACCATCCGAACGCGATATTCTGTACAAAGTTCTGTTCGACATGAAAAAGGACATGCATGAGCTGAAGAAACTTGTACTTGATACGTATTCGGGAGTTGGAAAAGCAGGACAATTGATCAAAGACAATCCGGGTTTGTTCGAGGGGTTGCATGAATCCGAAAATATTGCAGAGCAAGACGCGAGAATATTGAATCTCCCTGACAATGATGGCGTCCAGGAAACCAGCGTCGAAGACGTACACGACATCACGCATGAAACAGAGGATGATTCGCTGTCTATTGAAAAGAAAGAAAAGGAATTGATCATTCTGGCACTTCGTAAGAACAATAACCGCCGGAAATATGCGGCACGCGATTTGGGGATTTCAGAGCGCACGTTATACCGCAAGATCAAACAGTACGATCTTGAGGATTGACGACTGAAGGTATGAGAGTAATAATCAACTTCCTGTTTGTTGTCGTCGCAATTGCGTTTTGGTCGTGCGGCACCTCCGTGAAATATTCCTTTACCGGTCAGACGACGACTGCGAACACAATTTCAATTGCAGAGTTCTTTAATAATGCGGATCTGGGCCCTGCGAACATGGGACAGACATTTACCAATCAACTGAAGAACTACTTCATTCAGAATTCCAACATTGCCGTTGTTAATGGTGAAGCAGACCTGATGCTTGAGGGTGAAATCGTGGATTTACGCCTTACCCCGGTCGCGCCGGTAAATTCAGCGACCAATGACGGGATTGCAAGCGCTACGTCGACGCGCATCACAATTACCGTGAAGGCATCGTACACCAATAATCTGGATGAAACGATGAGTTTCCAAAACAAAACGTTTTCATTTTACCGCGATTTTCCGAATGAATCGAATCTTACCGACGTCGAGGAACAATACACACGTGACATTTTCGAGCGTATAATCAACGACATCTTCAATGCCTCCGTTGCCAATTGGTAAAAATT
>JAEZDW010000204.1 GCA_023417955.1 Bacteroidota bacterium | reverse complement strand
CGCGTATTTCCGATTTCAAACTGGACTGAAATGGATGTATGGCAATACATCTACACTGAAAATATTCCGATACCGAAACTTTACTTCGCGCACGAACGCGAAGTGATTTACCGCGACGGCAGCTACCTGTCAACTTCGCCATGGCTTAAGCTGAAACCAGGTGATACGCCGATGAAAAAAATGGTGCGTTTCCGTACCTGCGGCGACATGCCGATCACCGGTGCGGTTGAATCAACGGCGGATACGCTTGAAAAAATCATCGAAGAAGTTGCGGCGTCACGCAAAACCGAACGCGGTACGCGCGCCGATGACAAGCGCTCCGAAACCAGCATGGAAGACAGGAAAAAGAGTGGATACTTCTGATCGAACCTGGAACCTGAAACCTGGAACCTTTGAACTTTCACTTTGGATTCAAAAAGATTACGAATAAAGAAATCAATACCAGATAAATGAGCTATCTCAATAATCAACTGCTTCGTTTTACCACGGCCGGAAGTGTCGACGATGGAAAGAGTACACTTATCGGGCGATTGTTATATGACAGCAAGTCGATCTTTGAAGATCAACTGGAAGCTGTGGAAGCGTCGAGTGCGAAGAAGGGATTTGATTATGTGGACCTTTCGCTTCTGACCGATGGTCTGAAATCAGAACGCGAACAGGGTATCACAATCGACGTTGCGTATCGCTATTTCGCAACGCCGAAACGAAAGTTTATTATTGCCGATACACCGGGACACATCCAATACACGCGGAACATGGTAACGGGAGCGTCAACCGCGAACCTTGCACTGATCCTGATCGATGCGCGCAAGGGTCTTGTTGAACAAACATTCCGTCATTCATTCATTGCGTCGCTGCTGAAGATTCCGCACATTATTGTCTGCGTAAACAAGATGGACCTTGTTAACTACGACGAAGCGATATTTGACCGCATCGTTGAAGAGTACAAGGCATTCTCTTCCAAGCTCGAGGTTTCTGATATCCAGTTTGTGCCGATCAGTGCCCTTGCGGGTGACAATGTCGTGAACCGCTCTGATAACATGCCGTGGTATCAGGGTGCGACATTGATGCACATGCTTGAAACCGTCCATATTGAAAGCGACTACAATCACATTGACGGAAGATTACCCGTACAATATGTCGTGCGGCCACATTCGAAGGAGTTCCACGATTTCCGCGGCTACGCGGGTAGGATTGCAGGTGGAATTTTCAGACCCGGTGACGAAATAGCTGTATTGCCTTCAGGATTTCAATCCCGCATACGCGAAATTTATTTTGGTGAGGAAAAACTTGAGGAAGCTTTCGCCCCGATGTCGGTTACAATGACACTCGAAGATGAAATTGATATCAGCCGCGGTGACATCATTGCCAAGGTGAATAACCAGCCGCATTCCGATCAGGATATCGACCTGATGTTATGCTGGATGAATACGCGACCCACCAGCCTGAATTCAAAGTACTACGTACGTCACACAACGCGCGAGGTACGCGGTGTTCTAAAAGAGATTCAGTACAAACTCGATATCAATACCCTTCAGCGTATCGAAAACGCCGACCAGCTGGTGATGAACGACATCGCGCGCGTCAAGATACGTACAGCGCAGCCGTTGTTCTTCGACAGCTATCGAAAGAACCGGATCACCGGAAGTCTTATCCTCGTCGACGAAGCGACCAACGAAACCGTCGCGGCGGGTATGATTGTTTAACACCGAATCGCAAGCTGATTTTCATGAATCTCGACAACCATTTGCTTACCGCCATTGAAGCGGCCCAGGAAGCCTGCAAAGTAATCCTGGAAGTTTACAACTCCGATGACTTTCAGGCAGAGGCAAAGGGTGATCAGTCGCCGCTTACGCTGGCAGACAAAAAAGGCCACGCCGTTATTGCGCTGATACTCGATGCAACGGGACTGCCCGTGCTCAGCGAGGAGGGGAAAGACATTCCCTATACAGAACGCAGTCAGTGGGAATACTTCTGGATGGTCGATCCGCTTGACGGAACCAAAGAGTTTATCAAACGCAATGGCGAGTTCACCGTGAACATTGCGCTCATCCATAATGGCGCGCCAATTCTTGGCGTTGTGGCAGTGCCTGTAACCGAAGAAGTGTTCTTCGCGCGCCAGGGCCACGGTGCATTTGTACGCAGAAATGGAAAAGACGAGGCGCTGCCAAAACGCCGCGTGTGGGATATTAATCAACCCGGACTTCGTGTCGTTGCTTCGCGTTCGCACATGAACGATGAAACGCGCGAATTTATTGAGAGCCTTCGCGATCCGCAGCTCGTGTCAAAAGGCAGCAGTCTCAAGTTCATGCTCCTGGCAGAATCCAAAGCTGATGTGTATCCCCGGTATGCGCCCACTATGGAATGGGATACTGCGGCGGCTCACGCCATCGTAAACGAAACCGGACTTAAAGTTCTTCAACACGGTTCCGATCAGGAATTGCAGTACAACAAAGAGAATTTACTGAACCCGTATTTCCTGGTAAAATAGAACGCTTTAAACAAGCCAGTTGCCAGTAGTCAGCTGCCACTAACGGCTGCCGGTAGACACTACCTGCAAATTCAAAATGATCAGCAGCCCCGCTGTCGCTGCGAACGTCACTCCGGAGTGCTCAAATACAAATGCCGTGCTGATCAGCATGCCTGCGGCGATACAACCCATTCGCCAGATGAAATTTGTGAACGGCAGAGAAACCCGAAAGACAAACCATACGAGGCCTCCCGTCATCAGGGCCCGCACCAGCATGGATAACACTGCAATACCATCCCACTGGAGTACGCTGTAAAAATCACAGGCGAAATACCCTGCCAGTGCGATACAATAAAGTGAAACCGCAAGATGGTTTCCCGGTTTAAGGCAACGCGTCACGATGAACACAAGCATTGCCGTTGCGGCAGGAAACCAGTTTATAGCAATCCCCTCATCGGCACTGAGTACATCGCGCAGAAGATGCATAACAGCAAGACCTGAAAGCATTGCGATAGATCCTGCCACAAGCAAAATCCGGATTGACTTCGTGGGAACCGTTACCCGAAATGCTGAGCGCGAAAGTGATTCGCCCCGACCGGTAATCCACAACACCATACCGCCGAAGAACAGGAGGGCAGCAAACAGTTCGGTTCCTTCTTCAAAAAGCCCGGGCAGAACCGGCCGCACCCATTCCGAATCGTGACTTTGCCACATCAGCGTCTCAACGTATTCGTGTACCGGCACAGTCAGAAATAAGACTGCACCGCCAATCATCATCCAGAATGGTACTGTTCGCCATTTGACTTCGCGCACCACGCCGAAGATCACACATGCCATTAGAATCAACAATGGCAGTGATAGCACAGATTCCCAGGTGGAAGTCCCCATCACGTCCATCGATCCGAGTTTGCCTGCATTCTCGTGAAGCGATCCGAGTTCGTCCAGTGAGAGCAGCAGAAAGAATCCGGCAACAATGATCCAGCCCCAGCCTGTTCGCGCGAGGTCAAATGTTTTCAGGAAACAGATTACTGCAACTGCTGCGGTTAGCAGAAGCAGCATCGATGAGTATCCCGTTGCCAGTGTGTTCTCTGAAGTCAGATTGAACTGCGAAAGCACAAGTATGCTGCTGTGGGATGACAACTTCCCGGGAAGTCGTCCCGGATTGGCGAGCAGACCATACACTATTCCTGAAGCGATGAGAATCAGGACATTTAGAATAGCCAACCATTTTGCCATTTGCCATAAGAATCCAGTGTGGATCATGAACGTCCGCGGCGTGGCGGTATCCGAAACACCGATTTGATTTTCATTCATCGTATACAAAGATGACGATTCGCAGTCAAAGCTTCACGTTTTAGCCCGTGCCAACTGTTGTCGGCATCCGATTTTAAAGGCTTGGCTGGGACCCTTTTAAGAAATATGGATCTATCCGGAAAAATCTTTGTCGCCGGGCACAAGGGAATGGTGGGATCGGCGATAACGCGTTGTTTACGCCGAAAAGGCTGCGACAACCTTGTTCAGGCAACATCCGACGAACTCGACTTGCGGAATACTGCCGACGTAAACCGCTTCTTTGATGAAAACAGACCACGTTTTGTGTTTCTGGCTGCCGCAAAGGTGGGCGGAATTTATGCCAACGATGCCTACCCGGCGGAGTTTCTGTACGACAACCTCATGATTGAGGCCAACGTCATTCATGCAGCGCACCAGTTTGGGGTGGAGAAGCTGCTCTTCCTCGGGTCGTCGTGTATCTATCCAAAGTTTGCTTCACAACCCGTTCGCGAAGACAGTCTCCTTACCGGTGAGCTCGAACCAACGAATGAGGCATACGCAATTGCAAAAATTGCCGGGATAAAGCTTTGTCAGGCGTATACCAAACAATACGGCAGCAGATTCATCTCAGTTATGCCCACAAATCTATACGGTTATGGGGATAACTACCATCCGGAGAACTCGCATGTACTGCCTGCGTTGCTTCGCAGATTTCACGAAGCGAAAGCTGAAAACCGTCCTGAAGTTGTGATCTGGGGAACCGGAAAACCGCTGCGGGAATTCATGTTCGCCGATGACCTTGCCGAGGCCTGTGTTTTCCTGATGGAGCATTATGAAGATCCGGCACCCATCAATGTCGGTACCGGCGAAGAAGTCACCATACTGGAGCTGGCAAATATGATCCGCGAGGTGGTAGGCTACACCGGACAAATCGCATTTGATCCCACGAAACCAGACGGTACACCGAGGAAGCTGATGGATAGTTCACGACTCCATGCCCTCGGTTACAAACATAACATCACATTACGCGATGGTCTAACAAAGACCTACGCAGATTTCCTTGAACACCTGGTGACCCAGAGTATATCATGAAGAAAGCATTTGTTACCGGTATCACCGGCCAGGATGGCGCGTACCTTGCGGAATTTCTGCTACAAAAGGGCTATGAAGTCCACGGAATGAAAAGGCGTTCATCGCTTTTTAACACAGAACGTATTGATCACCTCTATGAGGACCCCCACGATAAAGGTGCACGACTTAAACTGCATTATGGCGACCTCACTGATTCCACCAATGTGATAAGACTCATACAGGATATTCAACCTGACGAAATCTATAATCTCGGTGCGATGAGTCATGTGCGCGTTTCATTTGAAATGCCGGAATATGTTGCTAACACCGATGGCATTGGTACGCTCCGTATACTTGAAGCGGTGCGTTTGCTCGGACTCGCGCAAAAGACGCGCATCTATCAGGCCTCGACATCCGAATTGTTTGGAAAGGTGCGTGAAGTTCCGCAGTCTGAAACAACTCCTTTCTATCCGCGTTCTCCCTACGGAGCTGCGAAGCTTTATGGATATTGGATCACGGTAAATTACCGTGAGGCATATGACATGTTTGCGTGCAACGGTATTCTCTTCAACCATGAATCGCCACTTCGCGGAGAAACGTTTGTGAGTCGTAAGATTACACGCGCTGTGGCGCGCATCGTGCTCGGACTCCAGGAAAAGCTGTACATGGGTAACCTTGATGCACGCCGCGATTGGGGGCATGCACGTGACTATGTTGAAGCGATGTATCTCATACTGCAACAGGAAAAACCCGACGACTATGTAATTGCAACGGGTGAGACAACCTCTGTACGTGAGTTTCTCGTCCGCGCGTTTCGGCATGCGGGTGTTACCGTGGGATTCCGGGGCAGGGGTGTCGACGAAGTTGGTTTTGTCGAAAGTGTAGATCCTTTCATTGATGATTGCCATGTGCGGCCGGGACAGGAAATAATTGCCATTGATCCCCGCTATTTCCGGCCAACGGAGGTTGATTTACTGCTTGGAGACGCTTCAAAAGCCCGCGATACGCTGGGATGGAGGCCGCGCTACGACGTCAATCAGTTGCTTACCGAGATGGTTGACAACGATTTGACACTAATGCGAAAAGAAAAACATCTGAAACAGGGAGGATTTACGGTTTATAACTACCACGAACATTAAATTTGCGGTGCGTAACAATGCGTGTTGCGCGGTTATAAACCACGAAAATGGCAAAAAAAATCATTGTTACGGGAGGGGCGGGGTTCATCGGCTCAAACCTCACGGAAGTTTTGTTGAATGACGAACGTGTCAGTGCTGTACGCGTTATTGACGACCTTTCAAACGGGTACTACGAGAACATCGCCGGCTTTGAAGGGCACCCGAAATTTGAGTTTGTACGCGCCGATATTCGCGATTACGACGCGATGGCAGAACTGACAAAGGGATTTGATGCCATCTCCCATCAGGCTGCCCTCGGTTCGGTTCCACGATCCATCCGCAACCCAATGCTCACCAACCAGGTAAACATCGACGGCACCGTGAATATTCTTCATGCGGCAGTCACCAATGGCATTGAACGGGTAGTGCTGGCCTGCTCGTCGAGCACGTATGGAGATAGTCCCGAACTTCCTAAAAAGGAGGAGCGCATAGGAAAACCGTTGAGCCCCTACGCGATCACGAAATATGCCATGGAGTTGTACGCGGATGTTTTTTACAAGACTTACGGCCTCAAGTACGTGGGTCTGCGTTATTTCAACGTCTTCGGACCGCGTCAGAGCCCCGACAATCCGTATGCTGCTGTGATTCCCCTTTTCTGTAAAGCGTTTCTTGAAGGCCGTTCACCGGTGATCAATGGCGATGGCGAAACCAGTCGCGATTT
>JAEZDW010000186.1 GCA_023417955.1 Bacteroidota bacterium | reverse complement strand
ATTCAATGGGAACATCTTTGATTTCATTTCCTGTCAGGTCTATGAATTCCAGTTCACTTAATTTAGCCAGGTCTTCTGGTAAGCGGGAGATCTTGTTATCACTCAGGTCAACGCGACTGAGTTTGGGATGTGCCAGGCAGAAGTCTATATCACTAATTCCCAATCCGGAAAGTGACACATGTGTGAGCGCGTCAAGTTGTTTAAGCGAATTACACAGTTCATCTCGCTCCGTCTCGGTTAACGAACCGTGCCCGGCAGTGAAGCGCTTAAGTTTCCTGAATTCACTGAGCGGTTTGGCGAAAGCGGCGGGACAATTTGTGATTAGTTCCGTCAACGCCGGTACATGTGCTCCACGAAATTTCAAATCAGTGAAATCTTTTGCTGCGTGAAAATGCAGGTACTCCAGTTTCCGGAAATTGAGAAAGTTTTCAGGTGCCGACCTCACGTCACATAAACTGAGAGACACCAGATTGGTGAGTTGCGTAATTTCTTCAGGGACATCAAACGTTGGGCATTTACAGGTGAGCGCGGTCAAACTATGAAGACTACCTAATACAGAAGGCGCAACGGGCTGACTGAACGCCAGCGTTTGAAGCATAGGCATGTCGCCGAGGTCAGCAGGGACTTCATCAAAATCGCAACCGCTGATGTCAAGGCTGACCAGCTCCGACATCCGAAAGAAACTTTGTGGTAGCCGACGAAGTTTCGAGTTATTTAACTTTACGGTTTTTAGTTTTGGCAGATAGTCGAAATGGTCGGGCAGCTCAGTATTGAAAAAGGACACATCGAGATGTTCGAGTTCGGTGTTCATGAACAGATTGTGAATCCATTCCGCCGGACGGGTTGAAGTCGCTTCTCCATTGTTTGGGTCGGTGTCCTGAAAGGCTTTCCAGTAGTATTTGTCGAAGCCCTGTGGCTGCACGCGAAGCGACTTTAATGATGGCCTGGTCTCATCGAAAGTTACATACACCTTTTGTGCGACATAACTGTGACGGTCCACCCGGCATGTCAACACCAAAGGGGGTAGTCCCGGGGACAGGTTCGCAGGGTCAGAAATAAAAGCAAGCCAGTTCGCGAAGGTATCCTCATTACCAAAATACTCACCACCCTTCAAAAGGACTTCGGACTTGGCAGGGGTCTTGGTGGACATCGATCAGAAAAGGTGTAAGGATAAAAATAACGCTTTTTAAGATATCCCTGGGAGCAATCACAGACGGGATCCGCTGCTGGAATTATCAAATAAAAAGAGGCTATCTTAAAAGGGCGGCCTCCAAACAAAAAATACTGAACCGCGGGCGGTCTAAAATAAAAAAAGCCGCCTCATGACGTTGAGACGGCCTCTTCGTTCTTTAAGCGGTAACTGCTTCTTTTTCCGGCTTCCTTAGCAAAGCCTTCTTGTCCGCCTTCTTCTTTCGCTTCCTGAGTTTGTTGATCCAGATGAGCGTACCGGTTATGGGTAACGAGGTCGCTATAAGGCATGCGATGAAGTAAATGATTTTTGTAAACGTACCGTACACCTCACCTGTATGCAGTGCCTTGATCGATCCCGCCACGCGTTCATTGAACGGCTTATCGCGAAATATTTCGACGTTGAGTATGTTGGCAGTATACTGATCCAGCATTAGGCGATCACTCGCCGGTGAAGCAAAAAATCCCTTGCGCGTTTTGTTCACACCCACAGCAGCTGCTGAGTCCTGCGGCAGCATGATGGTATAATCGCCTTTATAGGACAACGTACCCTCCGCTGCTTCAAGGTAGTCTGCGATCAGTGGCTTCGGTGTTTCTGCATTCGCATTGGTAACGTCAGACTTAGGTGCTTCAGGGCGCGGTCCTTCATTATACGTGCCCAGTGTTTTTTGCAGTCCCTCGCGGTACCATGGGAAGGACCATTGGGGTCCGGTGATTCCCATAAGAAAAAGAAAGATCAAAGAATAAAATGCCAGCGTATTGTGGAGGTCATGGTTGATGCGTTTCCAGTTTGCATCCCACTTGATCCGCAGTCCCTGCTTCCAGGTCTTGACCTTACGGGGAAACCACACTACGATACCGGTAATCACACCAAGTGTGAACAGGATCGTTGCTGTTCCGGAGATGTAGCTTCCCAGCGTGCGGTTAGGAAGCTCTCCGAATATGGGCTCCTCTATTCTGTCGAGCATAAGCCAGCGATGGAGACTGAACATGGCGCGCATGAATTCAGTGGTTCCGTTCTTCTCGTTGGTAATGTCACCAATGATGTCGCCGGTATATTGGTTTACAGCGTATGTCGTACCCATGTTGGGCCGACCTCCGCGCGGGGGACCGGGTGCCTTTGTGGCTGCTGCACTTTTTTCAGGACCTTTAGCTTCCTGTGGTTTCCCTTCACCACGACGTTTCTCACCTTCGGGAGCACCAGCGCCTTCTTTAGACTCGCGCTTCTTCACAGAAACCTGCCACGGTCTTGCGGGGTCTGCGGGAATCTTTAGCATCGTGACGTTGCCCTTCAAGTCGGACTCAAGCCGGGCAATGATATCTTCCGCGGACAATGCAGTGGCATTTGCCGGAACTTCAAGATTGTACAATTGAGGAGAAGCAGCTTCGCGGAACTCGGTGTTAAACGTGTACACTGTTCCCGTAAAACAAACTACAATAACGATCAGGCCACTTGCGAGCCCCATCCAAAGATGCAAGTCGAGAAAGAACTTACGAACTTTCTCCCACGTGGTCCTATTCTTTCCTTCTCCCATTGTTGCGCGCTTTATGCTGAAATGTCTTTCTGTTGCAATCTAGTGATCAATTAACGATCCCACCAAACAGGATCGTTAAGCATATCATCGCTGCCCATCTTGGCGGCTTCTTCGTTGTTGGTCATTCGCTCGGTTTCCGGATACATGAACCTTAATGGCCTTGATGTAGGAGTAGGGGCCTCAAGCGAATTCGGAATTTCTGGCAGTCCAAGCCGTCTGAAATCATTCCAGGCCTCGATGCTGCTGATGCTGTTCAGGGCAAGCCACTTCTGTTCGATGATCCGCGCAATCTTGTCTGCTGCCTGATCGAAGTTAACTTCGTCCTGGTTGTTGTAGTCCGCAAATTCCGAGGTACTGACTTCCATGTATTTGAATGATTCCTGAATAGCCTGTTCGTAAAATGTTTTGGCTGCGCCGTCAATCCATCCGCGTTGTGCAGCTTCCGCCTGAAGGAAAAGACTCTCGAAAGAAGCCATCAGCACCGAAGGCTGATCATAAGACTTGAACAGGGCCGCAGGCTTACCGTCGTTTTCCTGAGGACCTTTGAATGCCGATGTATTAGACCGCGCAAATTCAGGGGCCGTATTCGGATTGCCGAAAAGTACTCCGTTATAGGATCCCTCAATATCAACATAAAGATTCGCAAGACGCGGATCATTCAGGCGCTCGTATTGTTCGATGGCAAATACCGTCGGGCGTATATCCTGGTGGTTGGCGGTACTTACACCCTGAACAGTGCGGTAGTTTGATTCCCAGAAAGGATTAAGCTTACCGGCCGTATTCAGGTAACCCGGACGAACGAATGCATTCTGACCCGTTCCGAGGAAACCGCTTCCTTCATTGCTAATCTTTTGTAGTTCCGCATTGATGTAACCGGCCTGTTCCGCAACCTGGCTTTGACGAAGCAGTGCGCGCAGCTTGATCGTGTTGCCGAACTTTGCCCAAAGTGTCTTGTCACCTTTGAATATCAGGTCATCGTCCTTGGCTTCTGTTCCAGCGGCAGCTGACTTGATATTCTCGATACCTTCGGTGATGAGGTCAATCGATTTTTGGTAAACCGTTTTGCCATCTTCATAC
>JAEZDW010000119.1 GCA_023417955.1 Bacteroidota bacterium | reverse complement strand
CTGAATGATCAGCAGTTTGCGCAGAATCCGAAACAGGCAACACGCAGCCGTAACTACTACAGCCCCGATATTTATGTGCCGTCAATTTCCTTTGAATGGGAAGTCGGCCCCAACACTATCCTGAAATGGCTGACGTCAGCCGTGCTGGGAACGAGGGAGAGCGTGATGTTTGACAGACCTGCGGATGTGCCCGACGTTATCAATCCGCTAACGCTGGAGTATGCACCACGCCAGGTGGATATCGATCGATACAAAAGCTACACCAGTGAACTCCGTTTACTGCAGCATTATAAAATGTTCAATACACCAGCTGTGCTGGCTGCAGGAGTTCAACTCATGCACAACAATCTCCACCGGAGACAGCAGGGTGTGGGTACAACCGGATCAGATTTTAACCTTGACCTCGTCCACCCCGGGTGGGGCAGAGACCTGCATTTCAAGACCCAAAACATTGCGCTCTTTATCGAGAATAAGGTAAACATTGGTCATTCGTTTTCAGTAAGTCCGGGTCTTCGGATTGAACGAGGCGAATCGGTTCTCACGGGTACAGTTAAATACCCAACGGATGAGATACCCGCTGCGTTTGAACATCAGTTTGTTCTCCTTGGTGTGAACATGCAGTACGCGTTGTCACCATACGAGAATTTTTATGCGGGGTGGGCGCAGGCATACCGTCCCGTCATCCTGAAGGACATCGTGCCATCGAGCACGTTTGAAAAAGTTGATGATAGCCTGCGCGACGCCGACGGTTACAACATGGAAGTTGGTTATCGCGGAATGTCCGGGAAGGTGCGTTGGGACTTGAGTGTGTTTCAGGTACGATACAATAACCGGCTCGGTATGCTTGTGGATGACGACGGCGAGGGCAATACAATTTACCGCCGCACGAACATCGGCGATTCGGAAACACGTGGGATCGAAGCATTCCTGGAATACTTCCTGCCTTTCAGTAAGGTGAACGTCTCCCTTTTCACGTCGACTGCATGGCAGGACGCGCGTTACCGTCATGCAACACTGAGGGTGGGAAGCAGTAATGAAGATATTACCGGCAACAAAGTCGAAAGTGTGCCTGAAGTCATCAGCCGAAACGGTATCAATATGCGTTTTGCTGTTGGCAGCGTGTCGTTGTTGTACAGCTACACAGCGAAGACGTATGCAGATGCGATGAACACGGAAACGCCTCCTGCCAGCGGTGCGGTTGGTGGAGTACCCGCTTATGGCCTGTTCGACATTAACACGACCTGGCGACTCAGTTCTTCGTTGCAGCTTCGCGTAAACGTCAATAATGTGATGGACAAAAAGTATTTCACAAAACGCCCGCAGTTTTATCCCGGCCCGGGTATCTGGCCTTCGGACGGGCGTTCGATAACAATGACGTTTGGAATTTCTTTATAAGGCAACCCGTTACACGCTGTAATTATTGGCTTCGGGCACCTGATTAACCAGCACAAGCCTTCCTATGCGAGTCCCCGGTTCAAGTATTGTTCCGGGGCTGCATACGGAATTTGCTCCGATCCGGCACCCGTCACCAACGACAGATCCAAACTTGATGACGCCGGTACGAATAATTTCGCCGCCGACGTATACATCGATGTTTTTGTCGTCGCGATCATTGTGAAAGTTCGCAAGCACACTTCCTGCTTCCATGTTTACGTCCGCGCCGATGATTGAATCACCTGCAAAATTGAAATGCGCTAACGCAGAGCGGTCAAGTACTAAACTGGATTTGACTTCACATCCTGGTCCGATTTGAACATATTCACCAAGAAAGACGCCACCGCGCAGGTATGCGTGAGCGCCGACAAAAGTGTTTGCCGAAATAATGAGTGGTCCTTTCAAAATCACACCCTCCTCGATGATTGCTGAACGATGGACCGCCACGTTGTCCCTGATAGTGAAACCGTCATCAAGTCGCGCAATGCTTTCGACGATGTGTTCCTGGACAGATTGAAGAAACGTCCATGGAGGCATTTCCATTCCCGGAAAGTACCGGGCGAAATCGCGGGTAAAATGATGTATGTTAACGCTCATACAATTCGATGGGAAGGTCGTCGGGGTCGCGAAAGAAAAGGAAACGTTTAGAAGTGTATGGATCAACCCGAACAGGCTCGGTTGCTATGCCCTTCTCTCTGAGAAACAGCAATGCATCGTCAATGTTTTCAACTGAGAAAGCAATGTGACGAAGTCCGGTGGCCTCAGGTTGTGTTACCCTGGGCGGCGCACCAGGAAACGAAAACAGTTCTATTGTGTAGGATCCGTTCAACGAAAGGTCGAGTTTAAAGGAGTTTCTTTCCTTTCGGTAATGTTCTGCCAGTATCGTGAAACCCAATACTTCTGTGTAGAAGTGACGCGACTTCTCAAAATCAGAGCAGATAATTGCGATGTGATGAACGTTGGCCAGCTTCAGCATGAGTGAAAATACCTATTTTTGATCCAATCTGATAACGCTATGGATGTATTCTGGCTTGTGGTTTCCATTGTGCTTATGGTTGCAGGTATCATTGGATGCCTGTTGCCATTTCTTCCGGGACCCCCGCTGTCGTATGCAGGGCTGCTGACCATGCAACTGCGCGAGCATTCGTCATTTACCACAAAGTTTCTTGTGATCTTTGCGGTCATTACACTCGTGGTCACTGTGCTCGACTACTGGATTCCGGTGGCTGGCGCGAAACGTTTCGGGGGCACGAAGTACGGAATGTGGGGGTGTACGATTGGCCTGATCGTCGGTATCTTTTTTCCGCCCCTGGGGATTATTCTGGGTCCGTTCGTGGGTGCTTTAGTTGGAGAGTTACTTGGTAAAGCAACTACTGAAAACGCGTTAAAGGCGGCGATAGGTTCGTTCATCGGTTTTTTGTTCGGCACCCTGATAAAACTGGTCGTATGTTTCGTCATGGGTTACTACCTTATTAAAGCAATTTAACCGTATTGTTTGCTCACCTGAGATAAATCATCTATACTTAGTGAGGATTATCACTCTTTGTCATTGAAATTCAAACGATTTTTATACACAACAAACCCTCACAATGTCAGTTTCTAAATTCAAATTCATATGAAAAAAATTCTCGTACCTGTTGACTTTTCAAAGCCGGCGCTGAATGCCGTAGAAGTAGCTGCAGATATTGCCCGGAAAACCGGGGCACAGGTTATTCTGCTCCATGTCATCGAAGAAATTGTCGGCGACTCAGTCAAGGTCACCGGCGATGTTGGGGTCGGAAAGACATGGGAGAGCAAGGTTTATACCGTGAAGCTTGTTGAAAAAGCCAAGAAACAACTAATGAAGTTGGCTGAGGATCCGCGCCTTGCCGGTGTAAGAACGCGTACGGAACTCAGGCTTGGTACTCCTTATCACGGCATGAATGCAATTATTTCCGAACAGAAAGTCGATCTCGTTGTCATGGGTACAGCAGGGCGTACAGACCTCGAATCCATGATCATCGGATCGAATACAGAAAAGGTTGTTCGTAGTGCACGGTGCCCTGTCCTTACGGTTCAGGACAAGCCGTCCAGCAAGGAATTCAAAGACATCGTCTATGCTACTTCCATGAGCAAGAATGAGGAAGTGTTTTCAAGAATTGTAAGGGAAACGCAAAAGGTTTACGATTCGACGATTCACCTCGTGCGTATCAATACACCGGGCAACTTCCAACGGGATGCGGTGGTCAAGAAATATATGGCCGACTTTGCAAAAAAACTGCAATTGAAAAATTTCACGATCAATGTCTTTAACGATATCACCGAAGAGGAGGGAATTATCTACTTCGCGGACAGCATCGGCGCAGACATGATTGCGATGGCAACACACGGTCGGACGGGCTTTGCTCACGTACTTGCAGGGAGCATTGCTGAAGACGTGGTCAGTCACTCAAAACGACCAGTTCTTACATTCGTCACAAAGCACAGAAAATAGAGCGTTATTCTCGAAAAAGAGCCCGGCGATTTGTCGGGCTCTTTTTTTATATTTACAATCTAACCGATGTGAATGAAGAATTACTACGCCATCCTCGGGATATCGCACACCGCATCGCCGGATGATATAAAGAAGGCGTTTCGGAAACTCGCCGTTCAATTTCATCCCGACAAAAACCCTGATCCGAAAGCGGAGGTAATTTTCAAGGAGCTGTCCGAGGCATACGACGTACTCAGCGATTGGGAGAAGCGAAAGCTGTACGACCTGAGTTTTGAAAATCCATTCGGCGTTAAGACGCCCCCGCCACCGCCTCCAAAGCAGCATCGCGATCCGCGATACAAACCGAAGCCTCCCGGCTACAAACCGCCGAAGCGGCATACTGTCAGGGACTCGATGGCTTATTACCTGCCGTATTTCAGAATCGTATGCTGGGCAGGTATGGTGCTTTTCGCCGTATTGCTTGTCGACCTGGTTGCACCACCTCGTGTTGTGGAAGATGACCTCGTTCGGGTGCAAACCGTGAAGGGTCCGCGAAATTCTTTTCGTCACTTTATTTTCATAACGGGAGGTGACAGACACATCAAAGTCTATAACCTGCAGGCGGGTTTGCTCACGAAGGAGCAAAGAATTCGATATGGAGAAACACTCGTCTTACGTACGTTGCTGTTCATATCGGACCCGGGTCCTACCTACCAGGTCAGCATGGGTTATCTGTACAGGGCGCTCGTTTTTGTTCCGTTGATTTTAGGCGTATCTTCGGCCGTGGGTGCCGGCTATCGGAAAAACATTGAACTGCCGTTCAACATGAGTATCGTAAGCGGCATTTTTATGTTGATAACGATAGCCCTATTGATTTTTTTATGAGTAAGAAGAACGACTGGAAAAAAAGAGACGGTGTGGTTTATTCGACCAACTCTTCTTTTGAATACGACTATCAGCAGCATGCCGAAGCGGAAACCCTTCCCCCGAACCAGCAACAACTTAAAGTCTCTCTCGACAAAAGCATGCGCGCCGGAAAACAAGTTACTCTTGTAACCGGATTTGTAGGTTCAGCTACCGATCTCGAAAGCCTTGGAAAATCACTCAAGTCGCGTTGTGGCGTTGGCGGTTCGGTGAAAGACGGCGACATTCTCGTACAGGGCGATCACCGCGATAAGATCGTGCAACTGCTGATCAAAGACGGCTACAAAGCAAAGCGCGTAGGCTGATACCGTTTATTTCTTGCCAATCCATAACCGGAATGCCGGCGCTGTCTCCTTGCTTATGTATACTGATTCATTAACTGCCGGAGTCAGCGAAACCAGAATCCTCCCACTTTTACTTTTGAACTTTTCAATACAAATATCAATTACCTGGCAATAATTGTTGCGGCCTTGTCCACATTTATCATTGGCGAAGTGTGGTATTCACCCGCCGTTTTTGGCAAAGCCTGGATGAAGGAAAACGGATTTACCGAAGAAAGCCTCAAGAATAGCCAACATGCTAAAAATCCTCGGGACGGCTTTCATTCTTGGGCTGGTTGCCGCGTTTAATCTGGCGATGTTCCTTGGGCCGGAGGATCGGATAGCTTACGGTGCCTTTTATGGTTTTCTTGCGGGTTTCGGCTGGGTAGCCATGTTCATAGGAACCCACTACCTGTTTGAAAGACGTTCATTTCGGCTCTTCCTGATTAATGCAGGCTACGCTATTGTCGCCCTTACCGTGATGGGCGTTATCATCGCTGCCTGGAAATAATATCACCGGCATCCGCTTTCCTGCATATTAAAGATTCCTGATTATCTTTAACCCGTTATGCAGGAAAGCTATCTTTCTGAATTCGGCGAAGTTCTTATCTACATCATCGGCGGCATCATTTTCGTCATGACGATGTTATTTACTTCGAGAATCCTGCGCCCGTCGCGACCCAATCCGGAAAAGTTGACTACGTATGAAAGT
>JAEZDW010000081.1 GCA_023417955.1 Bacteroidota bacterium | reverse complement strand
GGATTGTGTGGCGCGCGTGTAACGCGTTTTTGTTAACAATTCAGACCCGTATCAGAAACAATTGAGCCTGTAAAAACTATTTCGCTAACGATTGAATCGGGCGTTTCGATACAACGGGACGGCGATGCGAAACACGAAGAATTACGTGCCGGGTGTTATTGGCAGATGCAGTTCTGCGGAAGAAGGTGATGACGGTGATGGCAAGAAGAACACCGATCGAAATAATGCCAAGCATTATAAGAGAAAGAAGAGGCGTTTTTGTTTCTTCCCAACCAGGAGCTTCAGCTTCGCGTAACGGATGAATACGGAGGTTTTTCATTTCGTCGGCTTTAGTTCTACGCTCTAGCGGCAAAAATCTGGTACCAGTCCTTATGCCGCATCTCCAACCAACAACGGACGCTCCGGCTACCAGTTACATCACCTTAGACAACCGACCGATGGAAATGGTTGGAATGACGCAAAACTACGACGGATTGCATGTCTGCACCACCCGGATTTATTGGGTAACAAGCTCCTGCGACCCCGAAATCGTTAGCTGTGAAGCATTTAAAATCGCTCCAATGCTCTCATCGATCTCTTTAAAGAAGGGTGCAGACGTAATATACGTGGTGTCGTGCGCCTGAAAGTGCTCAATGATCTCATGGTATCGTTCAAGGTCCAGCGCCGAGTTCTTCAAACTATATAGATGCTCACGAATCGTTTCTAACTGCCGGTTGTTTATACGCGTCCTGAATTTGTAGTCGATGTAACCCGAAAGATCGGACACCAGGCGTGTAATTAACACCGAACGGTGCTCCATTAACACATCCCGCAATTTAAAGAGCGCCGTGTGGGCGTCCGAATCCTCGATTTTCTTGATTCCATTCACTATTCTGACCTTTTTCATACTAACCTGTTTAGTTGTACAAAGATAACACAACTAATTTTATTAGTACTATACACTGAGAGGTATTTTTGAACTTTTCACGCCCGGATAAGTTATTCTATTGTCTTTTATGCGAACAGATCATTTATTCCTCGAAACAATGCGGCAGGCTGGAGACGCCGAAGCGGACGATCTGGTTCGCTATCTCTTCTCCAGAAATCTGCAAGGTGAATTATACAAATCTATCAGCCTGGAAAGGTCCTTGATTGAAAAAAACATCAACCTCACTCCACCGCTGCGGGACTTCCTCCTCCGCGATATTGCAATACCATCATGGTTTGAACAAGAGCGCCTCCTGAATGGTCAACGCTTCTTCCGTAAGCACGCACTCGATATAATGACTCTGCTGGGTTCGCTGTCTCTCCCCTTTTGCTATGCAGCCAGTCCGGGAAACAAGGCTATTTACTTCACCGGGAAAATGCGAAAGACTCCGGGAAAACGGCTTTGGGAGACTGCACACTTTATCATCACGGTTATGGAAGAGGGTAGCTTTATTTCCGGCAACGGCTCCTTTGAGATTGCGCGGACACGCCTTATTCATGCGCTGGTGCGATTCCACATTCGCGTGCACAACGTATGGGATATGCAATGGGGCGTGCCTGTAAATCAGGAAGACATGGCGGGAACCAACCTCGCTTTCTCATACATTATTATTCGCGGCCTCGAATCGTCGGGGGTCCGGATGACATCCCGTGAAAAGGAGGATTTTCTTCACGCATGGCGATTCATTGGCTCCGCGTTGAATATCGATGACGATCTGTTACCGGCGTCCATGGCGGACGCTGCCTCCCTTGAAGAAGCAATCCGCCACAGACACTTCAGACTTTCAGAAGAAGCCAGATTACTTACCCGTGAGCTCCTCGCACATTACCAGGAATCTTTTCCCGCTTTCGCGGGATATCTTGTCGAAAGCCAGATACGATACCTCACCGGTCCTGATGTGAGTCACCTGCTGGGGCTGCGCTCCTATCCTGTGCGCGATGCGTTGATTACAGCTGTCAACTTTATTCGAAAACAGCTGAACCGGTGCTTTGTCAATCCGTTCAGTTATGATATCATGATTCGAAACCACCTCAAACTGAAAGCCCGGTACAGCAAGGTGTGACGCGTCCTTACAAGTGTTCGCGATTTCCGGATGTCATTTTATGTTATAGTTTTACGTCCCCGAAATCCGTAAGCATGAGCAAGAGGTCTGTCATTACCGTAAAGGTCGGCTCCAATGTTATCACTAACGCCGATGGATTACCAGATGCAACCGTTATCGAAAGCATTTCAGGTCAGATAAAGGTGTTGCGTGATTTGGGCCATCACGTTATCCTCGTTTCATCAGGAGCGGTTGCCGCAGGGAGAAGCATTTATACCTTTCCGAAAAAAACAGACACCGTCGTCCAGCGGCAGGTACTCGCTTCATTGGGACAGATCAAATTGATTGCCCTCTATCGCGAGGCATTCGAACGCCACCAGCTGATGTGTGCGCAGGTCCTCGTAACCAAAGAAGATTTCAAGAGCCGGACGCATTACCTCAACATGCAAAACTGCCTGCATGCCTTGCTCAATAACGGCATCGTTCCGATTCTCAATGAAAACGACGTCGTTTCGATCACCGAACTCATGTTTACTGACAACGATGAACTTGCCGGGCTTGTGAGTGCCATGATGAATACCAGCCTTCTTTTCATTCTCACAAACGTTGATGGTTTGTATGATGGCGATCCAGGTGTTGAAGGCGCGCGCGTGATTCACGAATTTGACAGTAAGCGCATTGACCTCGGCACAATCACATCCGGTCGCAAGTCGGGTTTTGGTCGCGGTGGAATCCTCACAAAGTGTCAGACCGCGCAAAAGATCGCCGGTATTGGCATACCTGTTCACATCGCCAATGGGAGAACGCCCGACATTGCGCTCAGAGTAGTCAATGGCGAAAAGATCGGTACGCGATTCCCGCCCAGGAAACTTGCGTCAAGCTTTAAGAAGTACATGGCCCACGCGTATGAAGAAGCCAAGGGAATGGTAATGATCAACGAGGGTGCGAAAAAGGTGCTTCTTTCCGAGAAAGCATACAGCCTCCTTCCTGTTGGCGTTACCCAGGTAATTGGCAAATTCAAAAAAGGTGATCTGATCAAGATAGTTGACGAGGAAAATCGCGAAGTTGGACTTGGACTTGCGCGTTACGGTCACAGGAAAGCGCGCGAAGTAACAGGGCTGAAGAATCAGAAACCTGTAATCCATTATGACCATCTTTATCTGCATTGACAGGCGTTCATAAACCAGGAACATGACAACGACACTTCAGGACACCTTCAAAAATGTACAGGCAGCAAGCAGGAAGCTTTCACTTCTGGATGAAGACAAGGTGAACACCATTCTGCAGGAACTCGCGCGCCGGATTCCGGAACGCAGTGCACTGCTCCTTGAGGCCAACCGAAAAGACCTGGACCGCATGTCGCCTGACGATCCGAAGTACGACCGCCTTAAGTTAACGGAGGACCGCCTCGCTGGTATTGCACGCGACGTCGAAAATGTCGCTGCATTGGCGTCGCCACTGGGACAGGTCCTGGAAGAAAGGACAACGCAATCAGGCTTGTACCTTCGCAAGATTACGGTACCGTTAGGCGTCGTTGGCATTATCTATGAGGCACGTCCGAACGTTACGTTTGATGTGTTCGCGCTTTGCCTGAAGTCGGGTAATGCATGCGTGCTCAAAGGCGGCAGCGACGCTGATCATTCCAACCGGGCCATTGTACGTCTGATTCATCAGGTTCTGCACGACCTTTCCGTCGACACGAACATAATAGCCCTGCTTCCACCCGATCGGGAGGCAACATCAGCGCTGCTCAATGCAGTTGGTTTTGTGGATATAATCATTCCACGCGGCAGCCAGAATCTGATTAACTACGTTCGCGAAAACGCAACCGTCCCGGTAATCGAAACGGGAGCAGGTATCGTGCACACGTATTTTCACAGCTCGGCAGATACTACAAAGGGCAAGGCCATTATTTACAACGCAAAAACCAGGCGCGTCAGCGTGTGCAATGCGCTTGATTGTCTGATCATCGATAAAAGCCGGCTCACGGATCTGCCCTCGCTAACGGCAGATCTTCAAAATAAAAACGTTACCATCTTCGCCGACGCGCCTGCATACTCTGTTCTTGATGGCAGATATAATTCCTCTCTTCTCAGGCATGCGGAACCTGAACATTATGGAACGGAGTTCCTCGACTATAAGATGAGCATCCGGACGGTATCAGATTTTTCGGAGGCACTTGACCACATCAACACCTACAGTTCCCGCCACAGTGAAGCTATCATTGCCGAAGACGAACGCGTAATCGACCTGTTCCTCCGCAGCGTTGACGCAGCTGCCGTATACGCGAATGTATCCACTGCTTTTACCGACGGTGCGCAGTTCGGTCTGGGCGCCGAGATTGGTATCAGCACCCAAAAGTTACACGCGCGCGGGCCAATGGCGCTACGGGAAATGACATCGTACAAGTGGCTCGTCCGGGGTGACGGCACTGTCCGGATACCGTAGTCTTGCTGATCCGCAC
>JAEZDW010000509.1 GCA_023417955.1 Bacteroidota bacterium | reverse complement strand
ATCGAAAACAGCGGACCTGTGACCATTACGTTAGGCGACAGATTTGTCTTCGCTATTGAATCGCGAACGGCAAAGTTCCTCATTGGCCCGCCTACGTCTGCAACGGTTGTTATTCCGAGTCGGAGATATCTTCTAAAATAGTCAGGAATCGCTTCTGCCCCTTTCGTCACCTCCTGCTGATACGATACGCGGGACGTCAGGTTGATCGCGTCGGGGCGTGTATACAAACCTCCGGATTGAAAGAAGTGGATATGACCATCGGTCAGGCCTGGCATCAGATACTTGCCGGTTCCATCGATGATTGTTAATTCTTTTGAGAGTCGGACGTTGCTTCGCGTGTTCACTTCCGTGATCTTATCGTCGCGGATTATTACCGTGGCTGACGGGATAACTTTCCCTTCGCGGACATTTACAATTCCAACATTGGTAATAGCGATTTCTTTCTGAGCACTCGCGGAAGTGATTAAAAAGCACAAAAGTACAGAGAGAATCAATTCTCGTCTCAAGAGCATAGGTTCAGGATCAGGCGATAAAACAATTGGCGGGAAGTTCTCAAAAATCACCACGCCAAGCAATCCCGTTGTTATCATCGGTGTGAATCGTGTATCAATTATTTGGTGAAACACCGTCTTGTTTCAAGGTATTTTTCCTACTTTCGATTACCTTAACTGCGTCGGCTTCAAGCTGATGCCGGAGAGGAACCCTAACCTGTCTATACTTGTTTTATGAGCACCCTAACCGTAAGAGGCATTCGCTGCCTTACTATCGCGCTATTGTCTGCAATAGGTTGTATTTCTTCGATTGCGGGCTATTCCCAAAATTCAAATGTTTCAATCGGTACCGAATCGCTTAAGGATCGGGCCATTCTCTGGTTGAAGGGAAACGGCAATCAGGGGTTGCTCCTCCCCGTCGTCAGTAACCGCTCTGCCTTTACCGGGCTGAACAACAGCGACGACAAGGGTATGCTTATCTTCGACAGCTCCGACAACAAAATATACTACTGGAATGGAACGGCGTGGGTTGAAACCGGTGGTGGTGGCTCAAACCAAACACTGTCTCTCAATGGCAACACGTTTACGCTATCCGGGAGTCCCGCGAGTTCTGCCAACCTCTCTGCAGGGACGCCGACAACTGGTCAGGCACTAATATGGAACGGTACTGCCTGGACCGCTGCCTCGATCGGCGGTGACGTAACCGGAACAAATTCAGCAACTGTTGTATCCGGCATAAAGGGCCAGGCTCTTCCCGCGGCATTGCCTGCTACTACGAATGCATTGGTGTACACAGGCAGTGCCTGGGCCTTTCAACCGATTTCGGCCAGCGGTGAAGCAAATACCGCTTCAAATGTGGGATCCGCAGGCGTGGGCGTATTCAAACAAAAAAGCGGACTCGACCTTGAATTCAACAAAATCAACGCAGCATCAAACAGGGTGAGTGTAGCCCTTGACGCTCCCAATAGCAAAGTAGACATCGATGTCAATCAGGCAAATCTGTCAATTGCAAGTTCTCAGGTAACGGGTCTTGGTGCGTTGGCTGCACTCTCTGCAGTCACATCAACGCATATAACTGATGGCACGATCACCAATGCTGATATCAGTTCTTCAGCGGCGATAGACGTGACTAAACTTGCCCCCGGAACGAATGGACAGGTGCTTTCTGTTTCGGGAGGTGTTCCGGTCTGGAGTACCCCTGCCGGAGCTGGTACAGTTACGAATGTCGGAACAGGTACCGGTCTCACAGGTGGACCGATTACTGGAACGGGAACCATCAGCATTGCGTCGGGAGGTGTCACGGCTACAGAGCTTGCCAACAATGCGGTAACAGCTCCCAAAGTGGCCAACGATGCAATCACCTCAGCCAAGATACAAGATGGTACCATAACGGGTGACGATATTGCAGGTTTAACAATCCCGGCAGGTAAACTTGTGCCGGGCACAAACGGCCAGGTGCTTACAGTTTCGGGCGGCGTTCCAGTCTGGAGCACGCCTGCCGGAGCAGGAACTGTAACCAATGTAGCAACAGGTACCGGTCTGACGGGTGGACCGATCACTGGTACGGGAACAATAAGCATTGCTCCCGGCGGCGTTACTGCCACCGAACTTGCGAACAACGCGGTCAACTCAGCAAAAATTCAGGATGCAACAATCACTGGTGCTGATATCGCTGCTACGACAATCACTGCGGACAAGCTCGCTGCCTCGGGCGCGTCGGCTAACCAGGTGCTGCAATGGAATGGGGCAAGCTGGGCTCCGGCCACTCTCCCTTCAGGTGGGACGGTCACATCCGTTGCGACAGGCACCGGTCTCACAGGAGGACCAATTACCGAAACCGGGACCATCAGCATTGCAGCGGGTGGCGTAACAGCGACAGAGCTTGCCAACAATGCTGTAACCGGACCAAAGGTCGCGAACAACGCCATTACATCTGCTAAAATAGAGGACGCTACGATCACGGGTGCGGACATTGCAGCAACGACAGTCACCGCAGACAAGCTTGCTCAATCAGGAGCTACTCCGAATCAGGTTTTGCATTGGAATGGAACTAACTGGGTTCCTTCTACGCATGCTTCAGGGACGGTTACGTCGGTAGCGGCAGGCACGGGTTTAACAGGCGGCCCGATTACGACGACCGGTACGATCGGCATTGCTGCGGGTGGTGTTACAGCAACAGAACTCGCGAACAACGCAGTTACCAATACTAAAATCGCGGACAATGCTATTACTTCTGCGAAGATCCAGGACGCCACTATTACCGGAGCTGATATTGCAAATACAACAATCACCGCGGATAAACTCGCACAATCAGGTGCGAATAATGATGAGGTGCTCCAGTGGAATGGTACCAACTGGGCTCCCGGGTTTCTGATCCCGGGATGGAGCCTGTATGGAAATGCGGGTACAAGTGAACTGACGAGTTTTATTGGTACTACAGATGATCAACCTCTCGTGGTACGCGTGAACAATGCACGCGTCATGCGAATTGAATTAAACATGAATCCCACCACTCCGGGTACGCCATCACCTAACATCATTGCCGGATATCCTGGCAACCAGGCAACTCCCGGTATAAAGGGGTCGGTCATCGCCGGCGGCGGACTTGAAAATGCGAACATCGTTGATGGCGACTGGGCCGTCGTCAGCGGTGGTCGTGACAATCGCGCGGGAAGAATGATACCTTATAGCGCTTACTCCACTGTGGGTGGTGGTGCGAGTAATGCTTCTCTCGGCCAATGGGCAACCATCGGCGGAGGGAAAAACAACACTGCCAACGCGAATGGATCAGTGATACCCGGTGGTATACGATTAATCACGGGCGCTTATGGATCCACTGTTGTAGGAACGGCGAATGAAGATCCGGATGGACTTGGATACTCCGCTAATTCCTGGGTTGCTAGTGACCCGGTATTTATCGTCGGGAATGGCGAGGTGATGAATGACGGAAGCGTGGTCACGCGCTCGAACGCACTTACGGTGCTCAAGAACGGCAATGTCGGTATTGGAAGAAGTCCGTCTGCGCGTACACTTGAGGTCGAAGGTGACGCATCAAAAACAACAGCCGGTACCTGGAACGCCAACTCCGATCGTCGTATTAAAACAGATATACTCGACATCGAGAACAGCTTCGAAATTTTACGAAAACTGCGTCCTGTCAAATTCAAATACACGCCTGAGTGGCGCGAACGTCATCCTTCCATCGAAGACAGATACTACTACAACTTTATTGCGCAGGAATACGGCGAGATATTCCCCGAGTCGGTGCGGTCAAGTGGTGAAACGCTTCCGGGAAGTACCGATGAAGTTTTGCAGATCGACACGTACAATGCACAGATCGCTACGATTAAAGCGGTCCAGGAGCTGATTGAAAAAGTTGAAAAGCTTGAAGCGGAGAACAAGAAACTCAAGGCTGACAATAACCAGCTCGAAAGCAAACTCACCTCGTTTGAGCAGCAGCTTGACGAGATCAGACGAATGATTGGAGCAACAGCTTCAGGTGAACAATCCGACGCTAAATAGACCAATAACGAATACGCTATGTTTAAGCGCTACTTCATACTCTTATTGGCTACGGGTTGCATCCTGAATGCGTTCGCGCAGGTTACTATCGCGCCCAACAGCACGATTGAAGTTCAGGGTGTCATCGCGGTCAACGGCTCTGTTAACAATGCGAGCGCACTCACCGGGCTCACCTCAGCTGAAATGGTCCTCAGTGGCACGAACCAAACTATTACGACGACTACTCCAATCACTGTTCAAAAACTCGAGGTAAACGGGGGTGGCGTGAAAACGCTTCATGGTGACTGGTCCGTCACGTCTAGTCTCGTGCTCACCGACGGCGTTGTAACGATAGGCCCCAATGCAAAGCTGTTATACTCGGGAACCGAACGCGCCGTTGGGAACACGTCTTCATGGATCAATGGTTTCCTCTACATTCAGGGCAGCGGCGAGTTGTTCTATCCGATAGGCACATCAACAACGTATGCCCCCGCATTTGTTACCTCGGTTCCGGCCGGAGAACACGCAATTCGGGTGGTGAGTGGCGATGCGGCGGTCGGACTTCCTACTGGTGTCGACGGATATTTCAGTGGGCATTACTGGGAGACCAAGGGCGTCGAGGGCCGCGTGGGATTGAGCATTAATGGTCTGGAAAACTTCCTCACCGACGGCGCTCCCGTAGTTCTTGAAAGTGAAGGCGCAGGGGCACTAGCCACATCGTTATCAGGAACGCTAAGCGGATCCTTCATTGAAAGTGTACATGCTGCAACGTCACCGATACTCGCCATCGGGCGGACCGCTGAGTTCAATCTCGTCATCCATGACCTGATCACACCATACGTTCAGGACGGTGCAAATGACAAGCTTTTTGTCAGGAATATTGAGATGACCACATCCAATACCGTCAAACTTCTTGATCGGTGGGGCGTGCTTGTAAAGGAATGGACGGATTATTCAAACGATGTTGACTTCGATTTTTCGACGCTCAGTCCGGGAAATTATATCTGCATCGTGGAGTATGTTTCACCCGGCAATCCGAGCACCGCGATCGCAAAAGGGATGGTGACAATTTTGAAGTCAAACTGAGAGGCCCATGAAGAAACTCTACGCTTTAATCCCGATGATCCTGGCAACAGCATTCGCCGTCGCACAGGATATTCCGATGCTGGGCCAGAAGATGACAAATACTTTCATGTACAACCCCGCAGTCGCTGGTCACTCAAGCGGGTCCCTCACCTATTCTTTCAGGCGGAATTTTACCGGAATAAGCAATGCACCCCGGATGAATTTTATCAGTGTACATACACCGCTTCTTAATCACCGCATAGGAATTGGAGCAAATGTGTTTCAGGAGGATGTTAATTTCCTGAAGAACACTTATATCGGTGGTGCTCTGGCATACCACGTCAAATTTAACCAGGCCAATGTGCTCTCATTTGGTGTCAGCGGTGAATACAATGCTATCCGATTAAGTGGCAGTACGAACAGCAATCCGGAAGATCCGGAGTATGCCAAACTGGTAAATGGTCAACTTGATGATATCGATTTTTCCTTCGGTATGCTATACCACAGCCGGTTTGTGAAAGTCGGGCTGGCTGCAAACCGGCTTGCGACAGCCTGGATCAAACCGGAAGAAGATTTTATCCTTACAAACTACTACTCAGGATTTATACAAGGGATGATTCCGTTAAGGGCCGGGCAGGATATTCTTGAACCGTATTTCGCCTATCGCAAGTTTTCCGAAACCAACGACGCATTCGATGTCGGCCTCTACTATACCTATAACGATATGCTTATGGGCGGAGCTGCCTTCCGCAAGGGCTCCATTGCAAGTCTCTCAGCCGCCTTCCGGCTTAATAAAAAGCTGATGCTTGGGTATTCTCATGAAGTGCTCTTCGGCGATGTTGCTCGCCATCTCGGAAGCGCGAATGAGATTACGATCCGCCTTGACTTCAAGGAATACAGCTATAAAACAAATTTCCGTGCAGACTATAAAGCGGCGGTCGCGTACCGAAAGAAAACGGTTGGTACTTCAGGAGCGCGTTCACCAAAGCAGCTGCATTCGCGGATGAAAAAGCTGCCGAACTACTCGCCAAACAAGCGCTATCAAGCCCAGCCCGCTAAGAAAACATATAACCCCGCACGGAAAAAGAAATCAGCTTCCCGTTCGAAGTCATACCGGAGAAGGTAATTCATTTAGAAAGATCGCGGAGCACGATGTTTCGGAAATCTATCGGCTGACCTTCGCTTTGAAGTCCGATGTATCCGGAACGCAAAGGTTTTCCGGGTTCCCAGATTGCGGGGTCGTAACCTTCAACAACTCCCCCGCCCATTGTTGGCTTGGAGTATTGCAAAACAGTATCCCCGTTTATGATGTGAGTGATCAGTGAGTCACCGAGAACAATCAATTCTGCAGACACCCATTGGTCGCCATCGTATGTTTTTGAAGTTGAATTGAGGCAATGACCATCGTAAATTTCGCCGTTGTAGACGATGTCAGTTCCCGGCGAACACATGTTACCAGTAGGCCGCGGGTTGCCATCTCCAAGTCCGCCGAGAAACTGCATCTCCACTGAGATTGGCCAGTTTTGTTCGACTGGCATCTCGCGTGGATCCTGTGAGTGGAACATGACGCCGCTGTTTCTCAATGTGTAGTCAGGTGCACCCTTCTGCAATTCGCCGACGAATCGATATTCGAGTTTCAGGTGGAAATGCGAAAATGGAGTTTCATAATACAGATGACCGAACTGGTCGTTGAAATCGTCATACGCGTCATAGCGTACCTGGATGGTGCCGTCAACTACACGAAACGTGTTACCGAAGTTGACACCAGGTTCGTGATGATGGATTTTCGGAATCCAGCCAGAAATATCGGTTCCGTTAAAGAGAGAAATCCAGTTGTCCTCAGAAGTTTCGTCAGACCCCTTGTCTGGAGACGAACATGCCATCAGAACTAAAAGACAACATGAAAAAATAGACCCTTTCATATGTAGCGTTTGGAATGAAGGTACTGCTTTCGTTGCATATTGAAAACTCCTGAATTATTCCGCCTCCGGACATTTGACGGGAGCATGAGGCAGTCAATCAGATCCGATAGGTGCTGGCCGCACCTCTGGATCGTTTAAACCAGACCACTACGGGACTAAGCGCATCTGGCTAATTTATATGAAATGTCTAAAAACCATACGTATCGGATTAATTTACAGCATCGGTTGGTAATGATATCGTCTGGTTGTATAAATTTGTGTAGTATGAAAGATCGCGGCAGAAGAGGAACTCAGCTTATCGTCATGGTGCTGTTGGCATCCATGCTGCTGTGTTCTGTAGTCTGCCCGGCGACGGATTTTCGTTCAAAAACGAGAACGGAAACAGCGGTAACCCAGTACGCCGACTCAGTCAAACCGTTCATTTTTCAGAGTAACGATTCAACAGCGAAGGTCAATCTTTTATTGTTCATCATTCTTTTTTTTCCGGCACTTCATCTTTCCGGAAAAAGAGTCTCAAGAAAGCTTTTGTTTACCGTGACGAAGCGTCACAGCTTCTACAGTGTCGTAACAATTAACGCTCCCTAGTCTTAAGAAAACCTCTCTGCCTGTTCAGGCGCATTCTGCCCGCGAATGTGTGGGCTTGCATTATCGTATTTAACGCATTAAATCTTAAGACAATGAAAGATCTGCTTATGTTGGTCAGGCGGTTCTGGTTTCTGCTTTTTATGATGGCAGTACCGGTACTGATTTATTACGCACTAAAGATGTTTACCGACTTATATTAACCCATCCAAACAACAGGTGACCATTAGGTCACCTGTTTTCATTTTACTCATATGGAACAAGCCATCATTATCATATTTGTTCTTGGATATCTATGCATTGCCCTGGAACATGTCGTCAATATTAACAAAACAGCCTCGGCCTTACTTACAGGTGTATTGTGTTGGACGCTCCTGGTTTTCGCAGATCCGTCCGATGCACTACTGAACAGTAATCTTTATGCACAGGCGGCATCAATCATCGGAATCGAAAATCCGGAATTTGCGGGCCTCGATGTTTCTTCGCAGTATCGTGAGTTTGCCATATTTGAGCTCAACCACCACCTTGCGTCGATTGCGCAGATCATTTTCTTTCTTATGGGGGCAATGACGATTGTCGAACTCGTTGACGCCCATCACGGATTCAGATTTATCACAGACCGGATACGCACCAGTCGTTATGCAACGTTGCTCTGGATAATATGTATCGTAACTTTTGTCCTTTCGGCAATACTTGATAACCTTACCACATCCATTGTGATGGTGTCACTCATCCGAAAGTTGGTTCACGACCACGAGAAACGAATGTTCTTCGCAGGGATGATTATCATTGCGGCAAATGCTGGTGGTGCCTGGACTCCTATTGGTGACATCACTACAACCATGCTATGGATCGGCGGACAAATTACAACGCTGGCTATAATGAAGTCACTTTTCATTCCGTCGATGGTGTGTTTGCTTGCACCGTTGATCTATCTTTCTTTTACGATGAAGGGCAAGATAGGTCCGGCGTCCCATGCGGAGTACGAGCCAGTAAAGGGAAGCCGCCTTATGTTGTTTCTCGGCGTAGGTGCGTTGGTGTCCGTGCCGCTATTCAAGACCTATACGCATCTCCCACCTTACATGGGCATGCTGTTGGGATTGGGTATTCTTTGGGTTGCTTCGGAACTTATTCATCCAGAGCTTGATGAAGCCGAGAAGAAACGGTTTTCAGCAGCTGGCGCGCTTAGCCGTATCGATGTTCCCAGCGTGCTTTTCTTTGCAGGGATTCTTCTCGCTGTAGCAGCCCTTGAGTCGATGCTCACGCTTCATCATTTCGCAGAACTTCTGGCCGACGTATTCAAGGATAACAGGATCATCATTACACTGATCGGCGTGCTTTCTGCAATTGTTGATAATGTTCCGCTTGTTGCCGCGAGCATGGGGATGTATTCCTTAGACATGTACCCGCAGGATCACATGATCTGGTCTTACCTCGCCTATTGTGCAGGTACCGGAGGAAGTATGCTGATAATTGGTTCAGCCGCAGGTGTCGCTGTGATGGGTATGGAAAAAATCAATTTCATCTGGTATGCCAAAAAGATGTCGCTAATCGCAATGGGCGGCTACCTCGCCGGGGCTGCCTGCTTCCTGTTGATGCACTAGCCAGAGGTAACAGTTCCACAATCTGTCAATCCATTACGGACTTTTGCGACTGCCCGCTCCTATGGGTGGCTGGAATAGGTTTTTCTTCTGGTTCCGATGATGAAAACGATTCGGGACAAGTTTGAAGCGTTTCTTGGTGATCCACAGAAACGACGCTTATTAATTGGCAGCGCCACGGCCGGGCTGGTGATTATAATATTATTGCTCGTAACGCCATCAGTTTTTGGACCGCGTGAGTTGTACATCGACAGTACCGCCGCGCCGGTTTCTGAGCTGGTAAAAGATATTGAGGTTGACCGGCCTTACTATAACAAAAAGGTTAAGGAGAAAACGATTTCTTTTTACAGGAAGAACCACAACAAGACCCGATGGCTGGAACGAAACGGACCTAACAGTTTCTATAAAACCTACGTGGCTGCAATTGAGGACGCGGAAAAGTACGGACTTAATGCAGACCACTATGATTTGAAAAATATTCAAGCGGATGTTGATCAGCTGTTTAACGATAAACAGCGTGAACCCGAAGACATTGCACGTCTTGACGCGCGCATCACGGCATCGGTATTTCTTTTTACGACGCACTTGATTGAAGGCAGAATTCGGTATGCCGGTAACGGTGATGCGATCTGGAGTAAACACGACCCCGTGGAAGACGATGTGGAA
>JAEZDW010000488.1 GCA_023417955.1 Bacteroidota bacterium | reverse complement strand
CGTTTACAAGCTTTCTTATAAAGAGCGCACAATTCTCCTTGCCTGCGGATCGGCAGCAGGGATCGCTGCAGCGTTTAACTCGCCCATCGCCGGCGTATTGTTTGCTGTTGAAATACTTCTGGCTGACGTAAGCGCGTCTGCATTCATACCACTCATCATTTCCGCAGCCAGTGGCGCGCTACTGTCGAGAATTGTCCTGAAAGAAGGCGTTATTCTGACCTTCTCGCTGCAAGAGCCATTTAACTATCACAATACTCCCTATTACATCGCCCTCGGGATTCTTGCCGGATTGATCGCGCTCTACTATGCGCGCGCATTCACCTGGATCGAGCAACGTATGACGCGTATCAAGAATATCTGGAGCAGGGTTCTCCTCGGAGGATTCTGCTTGTTTGTGCTGATACTGCTGTTTCCGCCGTTGTTCGGTGAAGGATATGAGACGATCAAGATTCTGTCAGAATTCAACCTTACCGAGCTCGCGCGAAACAGTATCCTTTTCGGCGTACTTCAGAATGAAGTGAACATGTTACTATTTCTTGGTGCGCTCGTATTTCTTAAGACCATAGCCGCCGCAGTTACCATCGGTAGTGGCGGAAACGGAGGAAGCTTCGGTCCATCGTTGTTCGTGGGTGCCTATCTCGGTTTTGTGTTCTCGCGCGTAGTCAATCTCACCGGCTTTGCATCGCTTCCGGAAAGTAACTTCATGCTCGTTGCAATGGCCGGTATTCTAAGCGGGGTATTTTACGCACCACTGACTGCGATATTCCTAATCGCCGAAATTACGGGCGGTTATGAGCTGATGATTCCATTGATGATTGTTTCTGCGCTGAGCGTAACGGTTGCGCACTACTTCGAACCGCTCTCGATGGAATCTAAACGGCTTTCTGAAAAATTCAATATTTCCGTTCATTCGCGCGACACGTTCATCCTGAGTCGCCTGGATCTTGCACAACTTATTGAAACTAATTTCTCCACGATCAAAGTCGACGAGAATCTGAAAACACTGATACAAATTATCAGCAAATCTACCCGAAACACGTTTCCTGTCATTAATGAAAAGCGTGAGCTCCAGGGTCTCATCCATCTCGATGATATCCGTGGGATTATTTTCAGTACCGATAAACCGGAAGACATGCCGGTCAGCAAGCTGATGACTCCGGTCAGTGCTGTCATCAAAGTGAATGAGAACCTTCACAGCGTGCTGAAAAAGTTTGAAGAGACCAATGCGTGGAATCTCCCCGTTGTTCATCACAAACAATACATGGGATTCGTTTCGAAATCGAGTATACTGACGAAGTACCGCGCCGAGTTACTCAACACCGTATAATCAAAGAGCCTTCACAGCAACGGGTGCGGTTTCAACCTGTCGCGGATGCCAGATCCTGTATTCCACACAAACTCTGAGCAACTCCCCTACGCTCCACGCCTGCGCTACACATCCGCGCGATTCGAAAGGCGGATCTCCGTCGAAGATTTCTGCAATCGATCCGACTGCTCCGGTATCAAGACTAGTGAGGGCGGTCTCCAAGACGTCCGTTGCCTGCGTTCGCGCAGCCTCACCAAGGGTCGAAAACAGGGCATCAACATAAACGCCGAGGAGATGGCTCCACGCCGGGCCCTGATGATAGATACTGTCGCGGTGACGCGGATCGCCTTCATATTTTCCAGCGTATGCCGAATGCGCCGGAGAAAGACTTCGCAGTCCAAACGGCGTTAGCAGATGTGTTTCGACAATATCGAGTACGCTCTTTGCGCGTTCCGGTCGCAGCACCGGGAACGGAAGCGCAAGCGCATATACCTGATTGGGCCTGATATCCCGATCCTTGTGATCGCCATCAACAAAATCAAACAATGAACCTGTTTCTTCATTCCAGAACGTTTTGTTGAAGCTCTCCTGAACGGAGATAGCTTTCTTCAGGAATTGCTCCGCATCATTCTGGTCTCCAAATTCATGGGAGAAAAACTCCATGATGCGAAGCACATTGTACCAAAGTGCATTGACTTCTACAGGCTTTCCACGGCGTGGCGTAACTACCCAACCGCCAATTTTCGCATCCATCCATGTTAGCTGCACACCATCAGCACCACCGGCAAGCAGTTCGTCGCGGTCATCAACTTTGATGTTGTATCGCGTTCCACGGTAATGCCAATCCACGATATCACGCAGCAATGGCATCAGCGATCTTACGAAAGCCTTATCCCCGGAATATCGGAAGTATTTGTAAACAGCAACAAAAAACCACAACGTAGCATCGATCGTGTTGTATTCAGGTTCCTCACCAGAATCCGGGAAGCGATTCGGTATCATACCGTCACTGACATGTTCAGAAAACTTCTGCAAAATCTTTCGCGCCTCTTTGTATCGCCCTGTGACGAGACAAATGCCAGGCAGCGCAATCATCGTATCCCGTCCCCAATCTGTAAACCAGGGATAGCCTGCGATGATGGTATTCATATCGTCACGCTTCACGACAAACTGATCCGCAGCAAGAGCGAGGCGTTCAAGCACAGGGTGAAAGCTAAAAGGTTTAATCACATCCGCGCGGCGTTTCTGTTCAGCTCTCAGCAACCGAAATGCATCCCTTCCCTTCGGATCATGTAATGACACGATCACGCCAAGCTTGCTGCCTTTGCGCAGCGTCACAGTAAACGAACCATGCGAAAAAAGATCTTCACGGAAATCCATTCCCCTCAGGTACTCCTGCTGATACTCGAAGTTCTCATACCAGACGCGGTGCTCTTCAAAAGACGACCGCGGGACGTCAATAAAAAATTCAGGGCATCCCTGATAGTTCATTGTCTGGAAAACGCCATCGTCGAAGATGTAGTGTTGCCCTATGTAGGCATTATTGTGCGAGAGGTGATGGATATCGCGCGAAGCATAAAAGGGACGAAGATGCAGACTAAATTTGTCCGGAGCGTCTATTACTTCATATGTCACTACAGTCGTGTGTTCACCATGAATGGCAGCAATTGTCTTCCGTATTGTGATACCATGCGCGTGATAAGTCCATTGAGGAAAAACAGCGCGTTCAAATCCAATCAAATACTTTATGCCGAAAGGATGAAGTACACCCGGAAACTGGTTGCAGCCAAGTTCCGCAGCAACACCTTCCAATGTGATTATCGTTTCTTCAATCCTGGAGACTACAACGGCGCGTTGTACGGGTGGCTTGAGCGCCGCTACGAGCAGACCGTGATACTTTCTCGAGTGAGCACCCGAAAAAGTACCGGAAGCATACCCCCCCAAACCATTTGCTTCAACGTATTCAAGACGGTGAAGCAGATCAAAATCGAAACGCTGATTTCCATTCTGGATACTCATAGCCTTGAGCTAAATAACAAACCTAAAATCTTATGCTAAAGGACAGGCGAGGCTGATGACGTGTGGGTCATCCTTTCCGCGGCTGAATAAGTTTTGCAACCAGTCCCGTCCATCCCGTTTGATGGCTGGCACCTACCCCCCTTCCGTTATCGCCGTGGAAGTATTCGTAAAATAGCAAATAGTTTTGAAAATGCGGATCGCTGTGATGCTTTTCATCATCCCCGAAGACGGGCCGCCGGCCATTGGAATCGTTTTCAAAAATTCGAATCAGCCGGTTTGAAAGGTCAGCAGCAATTTCCTTCAGGGTGTAATAATTTCCCGAACCGGTAGGGTGCTCGACTTTAAAATCGTCGCCATAATAATGATGGAACCTTTGCAGCGATTCGATAATAAGGTAGTTTACCGGGAACCATACCGGTCCCCGCCAGTTTGAATTTCCACCAAACATCGAAGTCTCACTTTCCGCAGGAGTGTATCGCACAACGAACTCGTTACCATTCAATCTAAAATGATAAGGGTGTGGCTCGTGAATCTTCGACAATGCACGCACGCCATAATCTGAAAGGAACTCCTTCTCGTCGAGCATGCGATATAAAAGGCGTTTCATACGATGGCCGCGTAACAATGAAAGCAGGTGGCGCTCGCCCTTGCCTTTTTCATACCACCGTGAGATGAGGTTTGCCAGATCCGGACGGTTCTGCAGAAACCATTGCAACCGCTTCGTAAATTCCGGCATGGTATCAAAAATTTCCTGGTCGAGCACTTCAACCGCGAACAACGGAATAAGTCCCACCATGGAGCGAACCTTCACCCGCTCACGCGACTCATTGGTTTGAATTACGTCGTAAAAGAATTCATCTTCGTCATCCCAAAGATTAATGCCCTCCTGACTGATGTTGGCCATCGCACCGGCGATGTAAAGGAAGTGTTCAAAGAACTTGGTCGCGAGACTCTGGTAAACGGAATTCTCTTTTGCCAGCTCCAGTGCCATCCGCATCATGTTCAATGTGAACATAGCCATCCAGCTCGTTCCGTCCGACTGCTCTATGAATACACCCGGAGGCATTGGCGCACTCCGGTCGAACACGCCAATGTTGTCCAATCCAAGGAAACCACCCTGAAAAACATTGTTATCGTTATGATCTTTCTTGTTTACCCACCACGTGAAATTCAGCAGTAGCTTGTGAAAGCTTTCCTCCAGGAACTTGCGGTCACCCTTACCCTGGATCTTTTGGTCAATCTTATAAATCCGCCAGGTAGCCCATCCGTGGACAGGTGGGTTGACGTCTCCAAAAGCCCATTCATAGGCGGGAAGTTGTCCGTTCGGATGCATGTACCATTCCTTCGTCAAAAGCAGGAGTTGATGTTTGGCGAACTCGGGATCAACGATAGCCAGGGGAATGCAATGAAAAGCAAGATCCCATGCAGCATACCATGGATACTCCCACTTGTCAGGCATCGAGATGATATCCGAATTATGAAGGTGCATCCACTGACTGTTTCGGCCGTGCCTTCGTTCAGACGGTGGCTCCGGATTTCCGGGGTCCCCTTCGATCCATCTCGACACATCATAGTGATAATACTGCTTGCTCCATAACATTCCCGCTAATGCCTGACGTTGAATGTTCCGATGATCCTTGTTCGTTATCCCTTTCTGCAGATCATCATAAAAATGATCAGCATCCGCGATCCGGGTTTTAAAAACATCGTCAAAGTCAGCGAAAGAGTCGACGTGATATGCCGTTGAAAGCCGAAGCTTCATGACGTGGCTTTTGCCTGGCTTAATCGTTACATCGTTTACAAACGCTGCTTTGGTTCCATGATCCGTACGGTTAACCGCATCGGTGCTACCTGAAACGATATAATCATTAATACCATCCTTAAACGTTCCGGGAGAAGCGACACCGTAAAGGCGCTGTGTATTGGTATTGTTTTCACAATAAAGGTGGTTAGCCTTGCCGTTGCACGCAAGGTACATGGCCGGCAATTCCGGATGGCGTATTGCAATCACATTGTTCTCGTCCTGAAACAATTCAGGTTTCGAGTGGGCGTCACCCCATGACCAGATGTTTCGGAACCAGATTGTCGGGAGGATAACTAACGGCGCCGGTTCACTGCCGCGATTCCATGCCGTGATGCGAATAAGAATATCGTCGTGATCCGCCTTGGCGTATTCAATGAAAATATCGAAATATCGGTCGTCAACGAAGACACCGGTATCATAAATTTCAAACTCGCGCTCATGTTTTCCACGACGGCGGTTTTCTTCAAGAAGCTGCGTATATGGAAAAGCCTGCTGCGGATACTTGTACAGCATCTTCATGTAGCTGTGACTCGGCGTACTGTCCAGGTAATAGTAAAGCTCTTTGCAATCTTCAGCGTGATTACCTTCCGGTCCGGCCAGACCAAAGAGGCGCTCTTTGATAATCGGATCCTTTTTATTCCAGAAAGCCGGAGCAAAACACAGAAATTGTTTGTCGTCGCTAATACCGCCGATGCCATCCTCGCCCCAGCGATACGCCCTGCTTCGCGCGTGATCGTGTGGAAAGTAGTCCCATGCGCTGCCGTATGGACTGTAATCCTCGCGAACGGTACCCCATTGCCGCTCCGACAAAAAAGGTCCGAACTTGCGCCAGTTTTTCTTTCCGTCACGGTCTTCGACCATGCGTGCCTTTTCGCTCATATAAACTTACGGGGTTAGGTGCCTTCTGTGAAGATACGACATAAAGTTATCCGTTGTCCTCGAACCCCGGATACAACAACATACCTCCGTCAATGAATAAAGTAATACCGTTGACGTATTCCGAGTCGTCGGAAGCAAGCCATACGGCTGCGCCACCAATGTCCTCAACTTCACCAATTCGTTTCGCAGGTATCAGTTTCAAAAGGTTCTGATAAGCCGATGGCGTTTGCCACGCAGCATGATTAATCGGTGTCCTTATCGCACCCGGTCCGATGCTGTTAACCCGGATCTTTTTCGGGGCATACTCCTGCGCCAGGGATTTCATAAGCATCATCACCCCGCCCTTGGACGCAGCGTAGTTTACGTGTCCGGCCCAGGGGATAACTTCATGGACAGAACTCATGCAAATTATCTTGCCGGCGGATTTTGACTTCTCCTTAACGACTCCACGTCTCAGAAATTCTTTTATCGCTTCGCGCGCGCATAGGAACTGACCGGTGAGGTTTATGTCAATCACGTGGTTCCATTCCTTCAGTGTCATCTCGTGAAAGACGGAATCCTTTTGAAGCCCGGCATTATTGACGAGAATATCTACGGTACCGTATTCGCGAAATGCAGCCTGAAACATGTTAAC